>JAFAZM010000374.1 GCA_019239785.1 Sphingomonadaceae bacterium | reverse complement strand
TACTTCTTCAAGCCCAAGGCGACGATTAACTACCCGTTCGAGAAGAACCCGATCAGTCCGCGCTTCCGCGGCGAGCACGCCCTGCGCCGTTACCCCAACGGCGAGGAACGCTGCATTGCCTGTAAGCTGTGCGAGGCGGTGTGCCCGGCGCTGGCGATCACCATCGAGGCCGAACCACGCGAGGACGGCAGCCGCCGCACCACGCGCTACGATATCGACATGACCAAGTGCATCTATTGCGGCCTCTGTCAGGAGGCCTGCCCGGTCGATGCGATCGTCGAGGGGCCGAACATGGATTTCTCGACCGAAACGCGCGAGGAGCTGATCTACGACAAGGCGAAGCTGCTGGCCAATGGCGACAGGTGGGAGCGGGTGCTCGCCGCGAACCTTGCCGCCGATGCGCCCTACCGGTAGGCGCGCCGCGTGATTCAGATCTTCGTCTTCTACCTGTTCGCGACTCTCGTCATCGCCTCCGGCGTGATGACGATCGCGTCGCGCAACCCGGTGCATTCGGTGCTCTGGCTGATCCTCGCCTTCTTCAACGCGGCCGGCCTGTTCCTGTTGATCGTCGCCGAGTTTCTCGCCTTCCTTCTGGTCATCGTCTACGTCGTCGCGGTCGCCGTCCTATTCCTGTTCGTGGTGATGATGCTCGACGTCGACTTCGCCGAGCTGCGCGCCGGCATCGCCCGCTACTGGCCGTTCGGCTTCGGCCTCGCCGGCGTGATCCTCGCCGAGATCTTCTTCGGCGCGATCGCCTGGAATGCCGGCGGCATCCCGGTGCCGGGCCGGCGGGCGCCGGCCGCCGCGGCGCCGTCGAACATCGTCGCGCTCGGGCGGCTGCTCTATTCGCATTATCTGTTCATCTTCGAGGCGGCGGGCATCGTCCTCCTCGTCGCGATGGTCGGCGCGATCGTGCTGACGCGGCGCAAGCGCTCCGACGTGCGCCCGCAGAACGTCACCCGCCAGGTTCGGCGCCGGCCGGGCGAGGCGGTGGTGAACATGCGCCCGCCCGTGGGGCAGGGGGTGGAGCTGTGATCGGCCTGGGTCACTACCTCACCGTCGGCGCGATCCTGTTCGTGCTTGGCGTGCTCGGCATCTTCCTCAACCGGAAGAACGTGATCGTCATCCTGATGGCGATCGAGCTGATCCTGCTCAGCGTGAACATCAATCTGGTCGCCTTCTCAGCCTTCCTGCAGGACATGGTCGGCCAGGTCTTCGCGATGTTCGTGCTCACCGTCGCCGCGGCGGAAGCGGCGATCGGCCTCGCCATACTCGTCATCTACCATCGCAACCGCGGCACGATCGCGGTCGACGATATCAACCAGATGAAGGGGTGAGCGGGTGATCCAGGCGATCGTCTTCCTGCCCCTGCTGGCCGCCATCGTCGCGGGCCTCGGCAACCGCATGCTCGGCAACACAGCCGCGAAGCTGGTCACCACCGGCGCCCTGTTCGTGTCGATGTTCCTGTCCTGGCCGATCTTCCTCTCCTTCCTCGCCGGCGGCGAGACCTCGCAGGTCCATCCGGTGATGAGCTGGATCCAGTCGGGCGGGCTCAATGTCGACTGGGCGCTTCGCGTCGACGCGCTGACCGCGGTGATGCTGGTGGTGGTGACGACCGTCTCGGCGCTCGTCCACCTCTATAGCTGGGGCTATATGGAGGAGGACGACAGCCAGCCGCGCTTCTTCGCCTATCTGAGCCTGTTCACCTTCGCGATGCTGATGCTGGTGACCGCCGACAATCTCGTCCAGATGTTCTTCGGCTGGGAAGGGGTGGGCCTCGCTTCCTATCTGCTGATCGGCTTCTGGTACTACAAGCCGTCGGCGAACGCGGCGGCGATGAAGGCGTTCATCGTCAACCGGGTCGGCGATTTCGGCTTCTCGCTCGGCATCTTCGGCACCTTCCTGGTGTTCGGCACCGTCTCGATCCCGGCGATCCTGGCCGCCGCGCCGCACATGGCCGGATCGACGATCGGCTTCCTCGGGCACCGGGTCGACACGATGACCCTGCTCTGCATCCTCCTCTTCATCGGCGCCTGCGGCAAATCGGCCCAATTGGGCCTCCACACCTGGCTCCCCGACGCGATGGAGGGCCCGACTCCGGTCTCCGCCTTGATCCACGCGGCGACCATGGTCACTGCCGGCGTGTTCATGGTCTGCCGGCTCTCGCCGATGTTCCAGACCAGCGCGACCGCGACCGCCGTCGTCACCGTGGTCGGCGCCGCCACCGCCCTGTTCGCGGCCACGGTCGGCACCGTCCAGAACGACATCAAGCGGGTGATCGCTTATTCAACCTGCTCGCAGCTGGGCTACATGTTCTTCGCCGCCGGCGTCGGCGCCTATGGCGCTGCGATGTTCCACCTCTTCACCCACGCCTTCTTCAAGGCCCTGCTCTTCCTCGGCGCCGGCAGCGTGATCCACGCCATGCACCACGAGCAGGACATGCGCTTCTACGGCGCGCTCCGGAAGCAGATCCCGTTCACCTTCTGGGTCATGCTGATCGGCACGCTCGCGATCACCGGGGTCGGCATCATCCAGATCGCCGGCCTGCCGAGCATCGGCTTCGCCGGCTTCTTCTCGAAGGATGCGATCATCGAAGCCTCCTATGCGAGCACCAGCCCCTATGGCGGGCTTGCCTATTTCGTCGGCGTGTTCGCGGCGCTCCTGACCAGCTTCTATTCCTGGCGGCTCGTCTTCCTCACCTTCTACGGCAAGCCGCGCTGGGCGCAGTCCGAGCATATCCAGCACGCGCTGCACGACGCTCATGGCGCCCACGACGATCATCCCGACGCCGAGGATGCCGGCCACGACACCCATGCGCACGAGGCGGGGGCCGAGGAGATCCCAGCCGGGACCGGCGGCTATCATCCGCACGAAAGCCCGTGGACGATGCTGGTGCCGCTCGCTTTGCTCTCGCTCGGCGCCGCCGCGGCCGGCATGGTCTTCCACACCGCCTTCATCGATCCGGAGGGCGGCGAGCGTTTCTGGGCCGGCGCGGTCGCCTTCGACGCGCATCTAATGCACGAAGCGCACCTGATCCCGCTCTGGGTGAAGCTCTCAGCGAGCGCGGCGATGCTGATCGGCTTCGGCATCGCCTTCTACGCTTATATCCGCCGGCCGACCTTCCCGGCCGCCTTCGTCGAGCAGTTCGGCGTGCTCTACCGGTTCCTGCTCAACAAATGGTATTTCGACGAGCTCTACGACGTGATCTTCGTGCGGCCCGCACTCTGGCTCGGCCGGTTCCTCTGGAAGAAGGGCGACGAGGGCACGATCGACCGCTTCGGCCCCGACGGCGCCGCCGCCGCGGTGGTGGCCGGCACCCGCGTCGCGATGCGGGTGCAGAGCGGCTATCTCTACACCTATGCGCTGGTGATGCTGCTCGGCGTCTCCGCGGCCCTGGCGTGGATGCTGCGCTGATGGCTACTTTCCCCATCCTCTCCGCGATCCTCGCTTTGCCTTTGCTCGGCGCGCTCGCCTGCCTGCTGAGCAGCGCCAACGGCGCGCGCTGGATCGCGCTCGGCACGACGCTCGGCACGCTGCTGCTCTGCATCGGCCTCTGGGCGACCTACCGGGTCGGCGGGCCGCAATGGCAGTTCACCGAATATCAGCCGATCTTCGGCCGCTTCGCCTGGGCGCTCGGCATCGACGGCATCGCCTTGATGCTGATCGTGCTTACCGCCTTCCTGATGCCGATCTGCATCGCCGCCTCCTGGACCGCGATCGAGAAGCGCGTGCCCGAGTTCATGGCGAACTTCCTGCTGATGGAGACGCTGATGCTCGGCGTCTTCTGCGCGCAGGACCTCTATCTCTTCTACATCTTCTTCGAGGCCGGCCTGATCCCGATGTACCTGATCATCGGCATCTGGGGCGGCAAGGACCGCATCTACGCGGCGTACAAATTCTTCCTCTACACCCTGCTCGGCTCGGTGCTGATGCTGGTCGCGATGCTGTGGATGGTGAACTACGCCCACACCACCTTCATCCCGGACCTGATGGCGACCGACTTCCCGCCGGAGGCGCAGACCTGGCTCTGGCTCGCCTTCTTCGCAAGCTTCGCGGTGAAGATGCCGATGTGGCCGGTCCACACCTGGCTTCCCGACGCGCACGTCCAGGCGCCGACCGCGGGCTCGGTGATCCTTGCCGGCGTGCTCCTGAAGATGGGCGGGTACGGCTTCGTCCGCTTCTCGCTGCCGATGTTCCCCGAGGCCTCGGCCCAGCTGATCTGGATCATCTTCGGCCTCTCGATGATCGCGGTCGTCTACACCTCCCTGGTCGCGCTGGTGCAGGAGGACATGAAGAAGCTGATCGCCTATTCGTCGGTCGCGCACATGGCCTTCGTCACGATCGGCCTGTTCGCGTTCAACCGGCAGGGGATCGACGGCGGCCTCCTCGTCATGCTGAGCCACGGCCTGGTCTCCGGCGCGCTCTTCCTCTGCGTCGGCGTGGTCTACGACCGGCTGCACAGCCGCGAGATCGCGATCTATGGCGGCCTCGCCAACAACATGCCGCGTTACGCCCTTTTGTTCATGCTCTTCACCATGGCCTCGGTCGGCCTGCCGGGCACGTCCGGCTTCGTCGGCGAGTTCCTGTCGCTGATCGGCACGTTCAAGTCGAATATCCCGGTCGCCGCGCTCGCCACCATCGGCGTGATCCTCTCGGCCTGCT
>JAFAZM010000352.1 GCA_019239785.1 Sphingomonadaceae bacterium | reverse complement strand
GCCTGGCTGTTGCCGGCGCTCGCGGCGGCCGCAGTCGGGGCGACCGTCGAGACGCCGGCGATGAAGCGCGCTTCGTCCGGCCGCGTGTCGCTTCGGCCCGTCGCCGAGACCTGCACCAGCACCTCGTCGCGCTGCAGCCCGCGCGCGTCCGGCGGCGGCGTGTCGCAGGCGGCGAGCATCGCGCAGAGCGGCAGCAACGGAGCAAAGGCGCGCATCTTACGTCTCCCCGGCATTCAGGCTGATGGTCTAGCCGCATTCGCCACCGCAGAACAATCCGCGCGCTGCAGGCGCGGTGCCCGAATTTTGGGCTGGCGCACGCCCCCCGCGCTGACGCAAAGTGCGGCCGCAATTGCGGGGCAGGGAGGACGTCATGGAGGTCGAGGTCAGCGCGGAGGCCAAGGACAAGAGGCTGAACCGGTTGGTGGCGATCACCGTCGTGGTGCTTTCGGTGTTCATGGGCCTGTGCAACATCAAGGACGGCAATATCGTCCAGGCGATGCAGCAGGCGCAGGCCAATTCGGTCGATCGCTGGGGCGAATATCAGGCGACCCGCACCAAGACCCATGTCGCAGAAGGCGCCCGCGACACGATCGCGACCCTCGCCGGCCCGCACCCGAGCCCCCAAGCCACCGCCGCCATCGCCCGCTTCGACGCCAGCATCGCGCGCTACAATCACGAGGCGCCCGATCTGGCGAACCAGGCGCGCGGCTTCAGCGACGAATATGACGCGCTCAACATCCATGACGACCAGTTCGACGCCAGCGAGGCGGCGATCGCCACCGCGATCTCGATGGCGGCAGTCGCGGCGCTCGCGGAAAGCGTCTGGCTGCTGGTCGGCGCCTGGGTCTTCGGCGCCTTCGGGCTGTTCATGGGGGTCTGCGGCTTCGCCGGCTGGGGCTTCCATCCGGACCTGCTCAGCACCTTCCTCGGCTGAACCGGGGACGGCGGGATTTAGCCGGCCCTTAACCCTTCCCCGCTAGGACGCCCTCTTGATTCACGGGGAGCGGGCATGAGCTTTTCCTATTCCGGCTTCGAAGCGCGGCTGAAGGACGGCGCGCCGATCTCGGCCGACGACGTGCTTGCGCTGCGCCGCGCGGTCTGGCCCGACGGCGCCGTCTCCGAGGCGGAGGCCTCGGCCTTGTTCGATCTCAATCGGGCAGCCAAGGATGTCGGGCCCGAATGGCGCGTCTTCTTCATCGAGGCGATCACCGAATATGTCGTGAACCAGCGCGCCCCGCGAGGCTATGTCGACGAAGCCGCCGCCCGCTGGCTGATCGGCGAGATCGAGCAGGACGGCGCGGCCGCGACCCCCACCGACGTGGAGCTCGTCGTCAAGATCCTCGAGACCGCGCTGAACGGCCCGGAGACGCTGAAGCGCTGGGCGCTCGGCCGGATCGAGGCGGCGGTGCTCACCGGCGAGGGGCCGACCCGCGACGGCGCGCCGCGTCCGAACGTGATCGACGAGGCCGAGGTCGCCCTGCTGCGCAGGATCGTCTTCGCCGCCGGCGGCGAGGGCGCCTGCACGGTCGGCGCCGACGAGGCGGAGCTGCTCTGGCGGCTCAAGGATGCCTGTCTCGACAGCGACAATGCGCCGGGCTGGAAGACGCTCTTCGTGCAGGCTTTGGGCAATCATCTGATGGCCTATAACAGCTACCGGCCGCTGGCGCGGGAGGAGGCGGCGCGGCTCGATGCCTTCATCGGCGACCATCACAGCTCGGTGCTCGGCTTCTTCGCGCGGATGGGCCGCGCCGGGCCGGCCGCCGGCGTCCGAGACTTGCTCCATCCGGATCGCGAGACCAGCGCCGCCGCGCATGACGAAGCCGTCCGCGCGGCCGGGGCGGTCACCGGCTCCGAGCAGGCCTGGCTCGACGCCCATCTCGATGCCGACCACAAGCGCGATTCGTACGAGGAGGCGCTGTTGGCTTTCATCGCCGAAGAGCAGGGGCGCTAGTCGCGGTTTGGTGTTTGCGCGGAGGCGCAGAGAGTTCCGTTACATCCGTCACCCCGGACTTGATCCGGGGTCCACCTTCTTTGCGGAAGACCGGAAAGTACCAGATGGATGCCGGATCAAGTCCGGCAAGACGAATGGTATGTCGCGTGCCTCCTTCAGAATCCTCTGGTCATGCGCTCGATACAGCTTCTAAGCTGAGGCTCTTACGGGGAGCGACGTGACCGACGCCAACCAAGCTTCCATCCCGCTTTTCTCCTACGGCACGCTGCAGCTCGCCGAGGTGCAGCAGGCGACCTACGGACGGTTGCTCGAGGGCGAGCCGGACGTGCTCGTCGGCTACCGGCTGGTGCCGCTGACCATCACCAACCCCGAGGTCGTCGCGCTGAGCGGCGAGCCCGTGCACATGATCGCCTGCCGCACCGGCGATCCTGAGGAGCGCATTCCCGGCATGGTCTACCGGATCAGTCCGGCCGAGCTCGCGGCGACCGACGATTATGAGGGCGACGCTTATGCGCGGGTCGAGGTCCGGCTCGAATCGGGCGCCGCCGCCTTCCTCTATGTCGGCCCCGACGCCTGAGACCTGTCAGTTCCGTCCTGCGGTGGAGGAGGACCTCGCCCTGCTCCTTCGCTGGCGGGCGATGCCGCACGTCGCCAGATGGTGGGGACCGGTCGACGCCGAAAACCCGGCGGAGGCGATCGCCGATCCGCGCGTCGCCGCCTGGATCGTCGAACGTGCGGGCAGGCCCTTCGCCTATGCGCAGGATTATTCGCCGCACGATTGGGAAGACCATCCGTTCTTCCATCTGCCGGCCGGCGCCCGCGGGCTCGACCATCATATCGGCGAGCCCGACATGCTGGATCGCGGCCATGGCAGCGCGCTGATCCGCGCCCATTGCCGGCGCTTGTTCGACGCCGGCGCGCCCGCGCTCGGCGTCGATCCGCACCCGGACAATGTTCGCGCGATCCGCGCTTACGAGAAAGCCGGGTTCGTCATCGCCTTCGGCCCGTGCGACACGATCTGGGGCCGCGCCGTGCTGATGGAATGGCGGCGCTGAACTTCAGCCGCCGACCCGGAAGACCTGGAAGGAGTGCGGTTGCAGGGTGGTACGGAAGCTCCTCTGCTCCGGCGCGGGCGGGCCGCGGCGGTTGGGAGCGGGCGGTGGCTCCGCCGCCGGTTGCAGGGTCGCGCCGGTGGTGATCTCGCGCAGGTTGGCCGGTGTGCCGGCAATCGAGATTGTCGCCTCCGCTTCCTCGTTCCGGTAATTCTCCACGATGAAGGCGCCGTTGTCGTAGGTGAACAAGGCGACCCGCGACGGCGCGTCGACCCGCACCGGCGCTGCAGGCAGCAGATAGGCCTTGATCCGCGCCACCATCGGCTGCGGCAGATTGTAGAGGTCGCCGATATTCTCGGGCATCGTCCAGAGCAAAAGGGTGCCGCGCGAATAATGGTTCATCAGCACCATCGGGAAGCCGCGGGCGGAGGCGACGCCGCGGATGATCGGCCAGGAATCGTTGGTGAAGAAATGGATTTCGGGGAACAGGATCTGACGCCGCTCTCCGTCCGGCGCGCTCAGGCTGGCGCCGTTGCCCGCGCCGAAGCCGTCATAATATTGGTCGACGAGCACTCGCCTTCCCGTCAGCCGCCACTCGGCGAGCTCTTGGAAGCGGTCCTGGGTCGCGGCGAGGAAGCCCGAGGTGACGATCACCCGGCCGCCCGCCTGCAGCCGGGCGCGGATGCGGGCGATGATCTGCGGGTCGGCCGCGGCCGCCTCCGTCAGCAGCACGGTGTCGGCGTCCGCCGGGAAGGTCGGTGAGAGCTCGATCGGGATGCCGAGATTGCCCAGATAGGCATGCAGGAAATCCTCGCCCGAGCTCTGCACCGGTTTGTAGCTGGCAATGCCGGTGGGACGGCCGAGCTCCCCAAGCACCGCGTCGGCGCTGTCGAGCGCGGCGCCGGCGGCCCGCGCCCAGCCCGGCGGCTGCTCGCCATGCCAGGCGCGGCGGATCGTGTCCCAGTCGAAGCTGGTCCGGCGCGACGCCCAGGCCGAGCGGTCGCCTTCGCGCGCCGCGCCCGGATCGGCCATCGCCGTCCAGTTGAACAGCATGATCTGCGGCGCCCGCGCGAAGAGCGTATCCCAGAGCTGCTCGGCATAACGGTCGATCGAGCGCGTCGAGTAGGTATCGACCCAGCCGCCGCCGTTCCGGCCCGGCGCGACATTGTCGAAATAGCGGATGATCTCGTAGCTCTCATATTGCTGGAGCAACTGGTCGGTGATCTCGGGGTCGCGGGTCTCGGTGCCGGTATAGATGCCGTCGAACATGCGGGGCTGGCGGTCGAGATCGTAGCCCAGTCCCTGGAAATGCTCGTACCAGTTCGGATATTTGATGATCACGCGGACGTGCGGATTGACCGCCCGCGCCGGGCCGAGGACGAGCTGCTGGCTCACCTGGCGCATCCGGTCGAGCCGATACTGGGTCCAGGAGCGCGCGCCGCGGGCGGCGATGTCGGCGTCGCTCTTCGAGGTGTAGAAGAAGAAATCGTCGAGGATCACCTCGTCGAAATGGCGGGCGATGGTGCGCACGGCGCGCTCGCATTCGGCGCGGTCGGCCGGATTCTCGTAATCGAACGTGCCGAACTGGCCGCCCTGGCCGCCGGCGGCGAGGGTGATCCCGCCCGCGACCTGGATGCCGCGCTCCCGGAACCAGGCTTTCACCCGTTCCAATTCCTCGTCGGTCGCGAAGACCTGGTCGCGATAGGCCTCGATATAGACCTTGTCGAAGCGCAGCTGCGAGGAGACGCGCGCGAACTCGCGCTCGAAATTGGCGCGGTCTGCCAGGCGGCGGGTGTCGGACACGGTGAGATAGATGGCGGCGCGGAAGTGGCGATAGGCGCCCACCGCCGGTGCCGCCGCAGGCTGCGGCTGGGCCGGAAGCGCGGCCGCCCCGCCGATCAGGAACAGCATCGCCAATGCCGCCAGCGCCCGCCGCATCGCATCCTCCCTGTTTTATGTTAGCGCTAACTATGCCGAGAGCATGGCGTAATTCAAGCCGTTCGCGAAACGGTCTGCCCGAGCAGCTGTCGTGCGGAGCGTCAGGGTGCGGGCCGGCGTCTGGTCTCCAGCCCGCCGGCAATGATCAGGTTGCCGTTCTCGCGCACCTCCAGCCAGGGCGCCAGCCTGCCCGTCGCAAAGATGCGCCAGCCAGCGCCGTCGCGTCGCAGCTGCAGCGCGATGCCGCCGAGCGAGCCGCTCGCCCCTTCCCTGAGCGGAAGGATGAGGCTCTCTTGCGGGCGGCCGGTGAAGCCGGTGACTTCCGTCTCGCGGGAAGTGGCGATGCCCTGCTCGGCGATGATCAGCGCCTCGCGCCCATCGACATGGGCCACCCGGAGCCGCCGCGTCAGCCGCAGCGCGCGCGGATCATGATCGGCGTCCGCGGGATTGGGACCGAGACGCACCGGCGCGATCGTCTTCACGATGGGCTGAAACTCCTGCGGATGATAGGGCAGGAGGATCGCCGTCTCGAAGCGGCCGTCATTGTCTCTGTCCTCGAAGCAGAGGCCGGGATAGATTTCGCCATTCTCGCCATGGACCGGTTGATAGGTCTCGTGGTGGCGGATGCAGTGCCTGATGGCGCCGTCCTTCACCAGCCGGCCGACATCACTGCCGGCCGGCTGATCGAGCTTGAGCTCCGGAATCACCACGGGTTCGGCGAGCCGGAAATGGATCGGCAGCAGCCGCAACGTCTCGCTGGCGAGGATGGCGTCCTGGACCAGGGGCAGGGACTCGGGAATCGGAGGTGCGGCGACGGGCTGTGGCGTGTCGAAGACGGCCTCACCGTCCGAAACCGAAGGCCCGAGCGAGACGGAACTCCCCAATACCGGGCGCCGGATCAGTTGCGGACCGCCAGCCTGCGCCGGCTCGCGAGCGCCGCTGACCGGGGGCGGTGCCGCGCCTTGCCCGCCCTCCACCGCCCCGCTCTGGGTCTGGAACAGCGTGATGGCCGCCAGCAACGCAGCGACGAAATGAGACGGCATTCTTTCCCTCCTCGCGACAGCGCAGCTTAAGCGGGGGACTCCTCGGGGAAAAGCCGGGCAGTCAGAGCGGCAGCTCCAGCTCGCACGGCTCGGCTTGCTCATCGCCGCCCTCGCTGAGGTTGGAGAGGGTGAGGCCGAGCAGGCGGATGCCCTTGGCGGCGGGCATCAGCGTGCGGAGCAGAGCGCAGCCGATCTCCAGGAACTCCTCGCGGCCGGAGATGAAACGGTCGAGCGAGCGGGCGCGGGTGAGGATCTGGAAGTCGCGATATTTGACCTTGAGCGTCACGGTGCGGCCGCTCAATTCCTTCTCCGCGACGCGGCGCCAGACGGTATGGCTGATCCGCTCAAGCTCGCCGACGAGGTCGGCCTCCTCGATCAGGTCCGCGACGAAGGTGTCCTCGGCACCAATCGACTTGTAGGGCCGGTCGGGGCGGACCTGGCGATGGCAGATGCCGCGGGCGAGGTTATAATAATATTGGCCGGCGCTGCCGAAATTGTGGGCGAGGAAGGCGAGGCTCTGCGCGCGCAGGTCGGCGCCGCTGTGGATGCCCATCCCGGCCATCTTCTCCGCCGTCTTCGGGCCGATGCCGTGGAAGCGCTTCACCGGGAGCGCCGCTACGAAGGCCTCGCCCTTGGCCGGCGTGATCACGCAAAGGCCGTCGGGCTTGTTCTGGTCCGAGGCCAGTTTGGCGAGGAACTTGTTGTAGGAGACGCCGGCCGAGGCGGTGAGCCCGGTCTCGGCGCGGATCCGGGCGCGGATCTCCTCGGCGATGCGGGTGGCGATGCCGATCCCCTTCAAATCCTCGGTGACGTCGAGATAGGCCTCGTCGAGGCTCAGCGGCTCGACCAGCGGCGTGTAGTCGGCGAAGATCGCGCGGATCTGCTGCGAGACAGCGCGATAGGCATCGAAGCGCGGCTTCACGAAGATCAGCTCGGGGCAGCGCCGCTTTGCGGTGACCGAGGGCATCGCCGAGCGCACGCCATATTTGCGCGCCTCGTAGCTCGCCGCGGCGACGACCCCGCGCACCTGACCGCCCACCGCCACCGGCTTGCCGCGCAGCGACGGGTCGTCCCGCTGCTCGACCGAGGCGTAGAAGGCGTCCATGTCGACATGGATGATCTTGCGCAGGGGCGGAGGCGGTGGCGCGTCGTTCACGCTTTGTGCTTATAAGGGCCGGGCCGCGGTGAAGACAGTCCCAAAATGAGGCTGCCGCCGCGGGACCGTGGCGCCGCTCGCGGATTGTGCGGTAAGGAGCGCGGCTTATGGCGCGGGGACGACGAGACGGAATCCTGATCGCGGGCGGGGGCTTGGCCGGCTCGCTGGCCGCTTTGGCGATGGCCCGCCACCGCCCCGAAGTGCCGATCCTACTCGTCGAGGAGCGCGAGACGTTCGGCGGCGACGGCTATCGGCTGTTCGCGGATGCGGAGCTGAGCAAGGAGGGAAGCGCGCTGGTCGCGCCGCTGGCGATCGACCGCTGGCCGGGCGCCTATCTCGCCTTCCCCGGCCTCGCCCGCAAGCTCAAGGGCGAGCTGGCCGGCTTCGCGGCGGAGGATCTCCACCGCGCCGTCACCCAGGCGCTCGACCCCAAGAGCTACCGGCTCGGCACCAAGGTGGTGGCGGTGCGCGAGGACGCTCTGGTCCTCGACGGCGGCGAGACGATCAAGGCCGAAGGCGCGATCGACGCCCGCGGCGCTGCGAACCTGTCGACCCTCGCCTTGCTCCACCAGACCCGGCTCGAGCGCGACTATCGCTTCCCTGCACCGCATCGGGTCGACCGGCCTGTCCTGATCGACGCGACGATGAGCGACGGCGGCGGGCTTCGTTATTTCGAGTGCATTCCCTTGTCGGAGGTGCGGCTGCTCGTCGCCGAGGTCGCGATCTCCGAGCGCGTCCAGCCCGACGAGGAGGCCGGCAAACGCATCGCCGCTTATGTGAAGGCGCGCGGCTGGGCCCGCCCGCGGGCAAGCGGCGAGCGCAGCGTCACGCGGCCGCTGCCGTTCGGCGGCGACTTCGCCGCCTTCTGGCGGCTCGGCGGCGCCCGTGCGGCCAAGCTCGGCCTGCGCGGCGGCTTCGTCCATCCGTTCACCGGCCGCGAGATCGGCGACGCCGCGGAGACCGCGCTGCTGCTCGCGAGCCAGCGCGACTTCTCGGGCAATGCGCTCCACGATCTGTTCGAGGACGAGGCCAGGCAGATGTGGAAGGAGCGCGAGTTCGTGCGCTCCGTGACCCGCACGCTGGCCGAGGCGGGGCCGGAGGATCGCCGCGCCCTGCTCGAGCGGCTCTACCGGCTCGACCAGGATAGGCTCCGGCAATTGCAGACGGGTGATCCCGGCCTGATCGACCGCTGGCGCATACGCAAGGCGTTGCGCGGCTGAAGCCGCAGGGGTGTCCGAAAGCCTGTTTTAACCGCTTTCCGCTAGGCCGCTCCCATGGCTGTGCGCATGAGGCTCTGGGCGGGCCGTCTCCTCGATGTCGGGGAGGCGAGGACGGCGTTCGGCCGCGCTTTGCTGCGCGAGCGCTATCGCGCGCTGCAGCGCCAGATCCCGTTGCTTTACGCGATCGTGCTGGTCAATTTCATGGGCCTGCACTTCGCCAGCGGGGAGCCGACCGGAGCCTTGATCCAGCCGGTCAGCCTGCTGGCGCTCTTCGGCGTCGTGCGGCTCGTCTATTGGCTGCGCATGCGCGGCCGCGCGCTCGCGCCGGAGCAGATCCTCGTCGAGCTGAAGCGGACCCTCTTCCTCGCCGCCCTGCTCAGCGTCGCTTTCTCCTATTCGGCGATCAGCCTGTACGGCCAGCTCCCCGCGGACGGCCGTCCTCTCGTCATCCTGTTCGCTTCATTGGCCGCGGTCGGCTGCGCCTACGGGCTCACCAGCTTCCCGGCCGCGGCGCGGCTACCGCTTCTGCTCTTCGCGGTGCCGTTCGCGCTCCGCCTGGTCGCCTCGGGCCATCCCGCCCATGCCGGCGTCGGGATCAGCCTGCTGCTGATCACTGCGATGATCCTGCGGCTGGTCCACCTGCACAATGAGAGCTTCGTGCAGCTGGTCTGGTCCCGCTCCGAGGTCGAGACCGAGCGCGAACGCGCGCAGCGCGCCGAGCAGGCCGCGCTCGCCGAGAAAGCGCGTGTCCGCCAGGTCGCGGACACCGATCCACTGACCGGCCTCGCCAATCGTCGCGCTTTCATCGCCGAACTGGAGGCGCGGCTCGGCTCGCTCGCGCCCGCTCCAGCCTTCGCGCTCGCTTTGCTCGACCTCGACGGCTTCAAGCCGATCAACGACACGTTCGGCCATGCCGCCGGCGACGCCCTGCTGATCGAGGTGGCGCAGAGATTGCGGCAGAAGGCCGGGCCGCGGGCGTTGGCGGCCCGGATCGGCGGCGACGAGTTCGCGCTCATCCTTCCCTGCGCGAACGAAGCGGCGGTGCTTCGCGCCGGCGAGCGGGTCTGCACCGCGCTGGAGCAGCCTTATTCGGTCGACGGCCGTGAGTTCGGCGTCTCCGCCTGCTGCGGCCTCACCCTGCTGACCCCGGGCGTCGGCGACGTCGCCATGGCGCTGAGCCAGGTCGACGCGGCGCTCTACGCCGGCAAGCTGAGCGGGCGCGGCCGAGTCGCCTTATTCACGCCGGCGATCGCCGCGGCGACCAGGCGGCGGATCGCGATCGAGCGGGCGATGCGCGATCCCAATGTCGGCCGCGAATTCCACCTCGCCTACCAGCCGGTCTACGATCTGGAGAGCGGGGCGCTGCGCGCGCTCGAGGCGCTGGCGCGCTGGAACCATCCGACGCTCGGCGCGATCTCGCCGTCCGAGTTCATCCCGATCACCGAGCAGATCAACGTGATCGAGCAGGTCAGCGACGGCCTGCTCGCCCGCGCCTGCGCCGAAGCGACGCACTGGCCGGCCGCGGTGCGGCTCTCGTTCAACCTTTCGGCGATCCAGCTCTGCTCGGCGAGCAGCGCCGCTCGCCTGCTCGCCATCGCGGCCGAGCATGGCGTCGAGGCGCGCCGGCTCCAGTTCGAGGTGACCGAGACCGCGATGCTTGCCGATTTCGGCTCGGCGCGGCTGAACCTGGAGCGGCTGCGCGCGGCCGGCGCGCGGATCGTGCTCGACGATTTCGGCGCCGGCTTCGCCTCAATCTCCTATCTGCGCGAGATCGTCTTCGATGCGATCAAGCTGGACGGCGCACTGATCGCCGCGGCGAGCGCATCGGAGGCCGGCGAGCGGCTGCTGAAGGGCGTGCTCGGCCTCTGCGCCTCGCTCGGCGTGCCCTGCGTCGCGGAGCATATCGAATCGGCGAGCCAGCTCGAGCTGTTGCGGGCGCTGAAATGCCGCGACGGCCAAGGCTACGCCTTGTCGCCGCCGCTGCCGGCCGACGAGGCCCGCAAGCTCGCCGCGGCGAAGCTGGTGCCCTTCGCGAGCGGCAGGGGCCGCGGCCGCAGCCAAGCCGCCTGAAGCGGATCGTCGAACCCGAGGCATTCAGCCGGCGTTCATTCCACTGCATGAGATAATGTTACATCGACTCTCTCCGAGGAGATGGACCATGCGTGCGACCGCCCTGCTTTCCCTGGCCGGCCTCGTCCTGAGCGGCCTTTCCCCAGCCCCGATCGCCCTCCCCGCCGACGCCGCCCAGCGCGCCGAGCGCGGCGCCGCTCGCGAGGACCCCGACGCCCGCTGCGCGCCCTTCTTCCAGGGCTTTGGAGAGGAGGATGCGGCCTATGGCCGCGGCGGCGGGCGCGGCCGCGGCGCCGCGCAGGGCTATGTCGGCGGCGCTCCGCTTGCGCGAGTCGCGCCCACCGCGCCCCCGCCGCCCCCTCCCTCGCCTGCACCAATAATTGCCCAGCAATCGCCCCAAGGACAGATCGCCGTCACCGGCAGCCGGGCCGCCGCGCCGAACTATTATGCGCAGGACGAGAATCGCGAGCGTTATGCCGGCCAGGCCGTGGCCGCCGTCCACGCCGTCGCCGATGCGCCGGTCTCGACCTTCTCGATCGACGTCGACACCGGCTCCTATGCCAATGTCCGCCGCCTGCTGAACCAGGGCCAGCTGCCGCCCGAAGCGGCGGTGCGGACCGAGGAGATGCTCAACTATTTCCGCTACGATTATCCGCTGCCGCGCGATCGCTCGCGGCCGTTCAGCGTCAGCACCGACATGACGACGACGCCCTGGAATCCGGAGACCCGGCTGCTGCGCGTGGGCCTGCGCGGCTACGATCTGCCGCGCAGCGAGCGGCCGTC
>JAFAZM010000283.1 GCA_019239785.1 Sphingomonadaceae bacterium | reverse complement strand
GATCATATGGGGACATGGCCGGACCCATCAGCTGGTCCGAAGGAGGTGGCGATGGAGGAATGGAAGCTTCCCTGGGAAGGCGGCTGCCGCTGCGGCGCCACCAGGATCCGGGTGACGAAGCCGCCACTGCTGACCATGGCCTGCCATTGCGCCGGCTGCCAGCGGATGAGCGCCAGCGCCTATTCGCTGTCGGTGGCGGTGCCGGCCGACGGGTTCGAAGTGATCGCGGGCGCGCCGGTGCTCGGCGGCAAGGGGCGCGACATGCATCATTTCTGCCCAAGCTGCATGAGCTGGATGTTCACCCCGCCGCCGGGCCTCGACTTCCTGGTCAACGTCCGGGCGCCGGTGCTGGACGACCATCTCTGGGTGGTGCCGTTCGTCGAAACCTTCACCGGCGAGGGCTATGCCTGGGCGAAGACCCCGGCGCCGCACAGCTTCGAGACGATACCCGATATGGAGGGCTGGCAGGCTTTGACCGCGGCCTTCGGAGTGGATGGCGTGCGTCCCTGATATTCTTCACCGTTCGGGCTGAGCCTGTCGAAGCCCTCCCCTTCTCTTGCGGCCGGAAAAAAAGGAAGGAAAGTCCTTCGACGGGCTCAGGACGAACGGCGCGGCGCTCGAAGCGCGGAGACTCAACCCAGCAGCTTGCCGAGTTGATCCATCACGGTGATCGCGCTCAGCACGCCGAACAGGCCGACCGCCCAGACCAAAGCGGCGATCCGGTAGCCGGCGGGGCGCAGCTCCGGCGCCAGCAGGCGGCGGTTGAGGACAATGAGCAGGCCCGAATAGACGAACATCATGAAGGCGGCGATGCAGGCCGAGGTGATCAGCAGCACCAGCGGCTGGCTGAGCCCGCTGGCGATCGCCGCGATCCCGGCGGCGACGATCCCCCAGACCAGCAAGGCATAGACCAGGCTCTCGCTCTTGGTCCTGAGATAGGAGGTGCGCAGCACGTCGGCGGCGAGGCGGCTGGTATAATCGACGATGCCGAGCGCGGCGGCGAACAGGGAGAAGGCGCCGACGAACCAGAACAGGCGCCCGAACCAGGCGCCAGCGATTCCCGACAACGCCTGTCCTTCGACGTCGAGGAAGGAGATGTCGCGCGGCAGGTCCGGCCGGCCGTGCAGGGTCGCGAAGGCGAGGATCGAGGTGAAGGCGATGGTGACGAAGGTGATCGCGACGAAGGTCGAGAGCTGCTCGATATTCGCAGTCCGCCACCAGCGCCGCCAGCGCGCCATGTTCGCTTCGTCCGGCGCGAACACCCAGCCGGTGCCGGGCGCGGCGACCGGCTCGCCGGTCAGGGGGCTCTGGATCTTCGGCGCGTGGCAGCCCATGCCGAGCCCCTTGTCGCGGATCCAGTTGGACTGGCAGAGATTCTGGCCGCCGCCCGCGCCGGCATAAGCGAGGGCGCCGAGCAGCAGGGCCCAGCCGAGCTCGGCCGCCGGGATGCGGACGTGGGCCGCCAGCGCCGGCGCTTCGGCCCAGGTGCGCGGCGGAATGGCGACGGCGGCGGCGACGAGCACGAGAGCGCCGACCGCGATCACCTTGACGAACTGGGCGCCTTCGAGCGTGCGGTAGACGACCGGCGACAAGGTGAGGATTAAGCCGATCGCGGCGAGCATCCCGGCCGCGATCCAGCGCGCGTCGCCGCCGACCAGATAGGTGGTCAAAGTCGCCGCGCCCGTGACCCAGCCCGGCCAGAGGTTGCCGAGCACGGCAAGCCCGGCGAAGGCCAGGCCCCAATGCCGCCCGAGCCGGCTGAACCCGATCAGCACCGTCTCGCCGGTGGCGAGCGTGTAGCGCTCGATCTCCATGTTGATGAAGAATTGCGTGGCGAGGCCGACCGCCGCGGCCCAGAGGAAGGCGAGCCCGATCTGGCTCGCGATATAGGGAAAGAGGATGAACTCGCCCGAGGCGAGGCCGACGCCGGCGGCGACCACCCCCGGCCCGACGATCCGCCATGTCGAGGCGGGCGGGGGCGGCAGCTCGGCCGCGCTGAACCCGGGCAGATGCCCGCTTTCGTCGGCCATGGCGCCCCTCCTCTGTTGTTAGCGCTATCAAAGCAGGGGATGCGGGTCGGCGCAAGCGCTCGTGCCCGGCTCTTCCGTCATGCTGAACTTGATTCAGCATCCACTTTCTTCCGGCGCCGCAAGAAGAAGGTGGATCCCGGATCGAGTCCGGGATGACGACAGTGTTGGTGAAGAGGTCAGCGCGTCGCCGCGTTCACACCTTGGCTCGCCAGCACCTGCGGATCGCTGGCGAGGCTGTGGAGATAGACCTGCCGCTCGGGCTGGCGCAGGCTGAAGCGGTTGAGGCGGCGGCGCTGGCCGTCGGTCAGGGTGAAGCGCCGATAGCCGTGCGCCTCCAGGCAATGATCGAGCCGCGCCTGGATGATGTCCCGCGCCTGGCGGATGCGAAGATCGGGCCGCGCCGCATCGATCGCCTGCGCGACCGACCAAGGGTCGGCGTTCGCGGCCGTCTCGACGCGGCGCGAGGCGAGGACGAGGGCGTCGGCGGGCTCGGTGCCGGTGAGGTCGGTCGCCGCCGCCTCGCGCAGGCAGGCCGTCGCGTCGGCGCGATAGTCGGCATAGGAGACGCCGGGCTTGCCCCAGGACAAAGCAGGCCGTCGTGCCTGGGCGGCACTGCCGAACGCGGCGGCGCAGAGGATCAGGATCGGCAAGGCCAAGGCGCTACGCATGGCGGCTCTCCCTTTTCGTCGCCGCTTTCTACCATATTTGCCGGCTTATTGAAGCGCGGCCTCATTCCCCCTGGGCGGCGAGCACCTGCGGATCGCTGGCGAGACGGTGCAGATAGACCTGCCGCTCCGGCGCGCGCAACGGCATGTGGCGCAGCTGCCGGCGCTGGTCGTCGGTCAGGCGGAAACGGTGATAGCCCCGGCCGGCGAGGCAATGGTCGAGCCTCAGCTGCAATATGTCCCGGGCCTGGCGGATGCGCAGCTCCGGGCGGGCGGCGATCCGTTCCTGCTGCATCCGGTTCGCCGCCTCGATCGCCGGATCGAAGCCGCTGTTGACGGTGGAGGGCCCGGTGCCGTTCGCGCCGCCGACCGCCGGCGTGTAATCGTTGGTCTGGCCGGTCGCCATCCGCCGCGAGGCGAGGACGAGCGCGTTGGCCGGCTCCGTGCCGGTGAGGTCGGTCCCCGCCGCCATCCGCAGGCAGAAGGTCGCGTCGCTCCGGTAATCGTCGAACGAGACTCCGGCCTTGCCCCAGCTCGTCTCGGGCGCATTGGCCGCGGCGGCGGCGCCGGCCGACACGGCGGCGGCAACCAGGGCGATCAGGATCCGCATAGCCGCACCTCCCTCTCCTGAGGGGCGAAGTTACCAGCGCCGCGATCGTGCGGCAATGCGGCGGGCGGCACCCTCAGGCGCGTCTTCCGACCGCGGTCGCGGCCGGCTGTACCGGTTTGTTGAAGTGGTGCAGCAGGGCCCGGCGCCGCGCCGCTTCGGCGGCGCGGGCCCAGTCGGCGATTTCGGCCGGCGTTGCGTCGAGCCGGTCCGCGAGGATCGAGAAGCGACGGGAGAGCAGGTAGCGCAACCTTCCTTCATCCGGCAGTCGGCGCGAGCGAAGGATCAGATTGCGATGGACCCTGCCGCCGAAACGCGTCTCCCCGAGCGTGACCGAATCCAGACAGCGCCACGGGATCATTCGCGAATGAAGCAGTCCCGACACGCGCACTCCATCGATGCGAATCGTCACCGCGGCGCGATCCCGGGTGAGCCGGAAGAGCGCGACCAAACCCGCAAGACCGAAGAGGCAGCCGAAGAAGAGCACGAAGGCGCGGGGCCCCTCCGGACCGGCGGCATAGAGGAGGTAAAGCTCCCGCAGATCGGCCAAACCTTCCTTGCCCGTCAGCCGGCAAGCCGCCAGCGCGGCGCCAGAGCCGATGAGCACCGAAAGCAGCCCGAGGCGAAGCAGCTTCGCGCGAGCGTAGAACAAGGTCGGCGCGGCCATGATCGGCGGCTAGGCCGCCGTTCCTAAGGAAGTCTGAAAATGAGGCGCTGGGAGCGATTCCCAGCCGGAGGGCATTATCCGACGACCCGGAAATCGCGATCGGACAATGATTCAGCGCGGTCGATCCGATGCAATCAGGTCAAACCGCTCTGGTCGGCGGGCTCGGCGCGTTGTCGCGCGGCGCCCTGCTGCGGGCGGATGTAGAGCCGTTTGACGTCGGGCCACATCGCCTCGACCTCCTTCTCGATGTCGGCGATGATCCGTTCCACCGCGCCGGCGCTGATCGAATCGTCGAAATCCGCGCTCATCACCACGGTGATCTGGTCGGGCGCCGAATGGACGGTGAGGACATGGCCGACGCCGACGATGCCAGGCTGACGCTCGGCCGCCTCGTAGATGCTCCGCACGAGATCGGGATCGGCCGCCTCGCCGATCAGTAGGGCCTTGGATTCGACCGCGAGCACGAGGGCGGTAACGCCGAGGATCAGGCCGATGACGATCGAGGCGGCGCCGTCGAAGAAGGGGCTGCCCGTGAACTGCGAGAGCGCCAGGCCGAATGCCGCGACCAGGATGCCGGCCATCGCCGCGCCATTCTCGAGCAGGACGATGAAAGCGGGCGGATCCTTGGAGACGCGCACCGCCTGGAACCAGCCGAGCCCGCCCTTCGCCTCGCGGAACTCCTTGAACGCGGTCAGGGTCGAGCCGCCCTCGAGCAGGAAGGCGACGAGCAGCACGCCATAAGCGATCAGCGGGGAGACTGCCGGCTCGGGCTCGATGATGTGCAGCACGCCTTCGTAGACCGAGACTCCGGCGCCGAGCGCGAAGACCAAAACGGCGACGACGAAGCTCCAGAAATAGAGCTCGCGGCCATAACCGAACGGATGCAGCCGGTCGGGCGGCTTCTTCGATTGGCGGCGGCCCCAGATCAAAAGCAGCTGGTTGGCGGAATCGACGACGCTGTGCACGCCCTCGGTCAGCATCGCCGACGAGCCGGTGACCATCGCCGCGACGAACTTGGACGCGGCGATGCCGAGATTCGCGGCGAAGGCGATCAGCAGGGTGCGGTTGTTCTCGGCGCTCAAATCCCTGTCCCGTTCCGCAGGCGTCGAATCGCGCCCGCCACCCCATTAGCCGCCGGCGAGCATCGCCGCATAGCCGCCGGTCACCGGCGGCAGCGCGATGCGCGCGGCGGCGCCGGCAAGGGCGAGAACGAGGAGCGCACCTGCAACGATCCATAAGCCCCGGCGCGGCAAGGGTCCCCGCGCCGACAAGGCCCAGGCGAGCCCGGTCGCGAGCATCGGCCAGAGATGGTAGCGCAGGTCCGAGGAAATGCTGACCAGAAGGAAGCTCGCTTCGAGCAGGACGGCCGAGAGCGCGAGCGCGAAGGCCAGAGGCCGGTCGCGGCGGGCGAGGACCAAGGCGCCAAGCGCGGCCGCGAACCAGAGGATCGGCCAGCCGAGCGGCGTCTCCGCCAGCCAGCCGCCGGCCTCCGCGGCCGCGGCGCCGGCCGGCCCCGGCGAGGCCAGGCCGAGCTCGTTCGGCTCCGACTCGGCGGGCGGCGCCGCGAGCGGCCAGCCGCGCGGCACCAGCCAGCGCATGGTGGCGTTCCAGTGGGCGAGACGGTGCGCCGCGTAAGCGAGCGGGTGGCGGGCCGCCGTCTCGAGCCAAGCGCGGAACAGCTCCCCGCCCGGCGCCCGCTCGCCAAGCTCGTCCTTCACGAACAGGCAGCGGCTTTCGTCGCCGAGCGGATCCCAGAAGAAGGGGGTGGCGCAATGCCGCGCCTCCATCGCCGCCCAGGTGGCGGGCGGCAATGAAGGCGCCGCCTCCGGTCCGGCGCGGTGGACGATCCCGGCGAGATCGAAGATCGGCAGGCTGCGCGCGACCCCGGTGTCGTCGGCGCCGAGCAGGCGGTGGTTGATCAAAGGCGAGACGGCCAGGATTGCGGCAGCGATCGCGGCCATCAGCGCGCCGCGCGCGGCCCAGTGCCGCAGCCCGAACCAGCCGAGCAGCCCGCAGGCCAGCGGCGCCGCGGCAAACACTGCATTGGCGCGCACCAGGCTCGCATAAACGAGCAACCCGACGACGACGGCGCCGGCGGTCCGCGGCAGGCGGCGGCCGGGGAGCCGCCACCAGGTAGCGATCCCGATCGCGGCCAGCATCGCGCCGGCCATCTGCGCATCCTTGAGCACCGCCGCCTGCCACCCGGCGAAGAGCGGCAGGGCGCCGAGCAGGAGCACGGCTGCCGCCGTCCACCAGCCCCCGTCCCGCGCCAGCGCCGCCGCGACCAGGCCGAGGCCGAGCCAGTAAAGCAGGGCCTGCAGCACGAACATCGGCGCCTGTCCGTCCCAGGCGAGATGGAAGAGGCTCCACAGCCGCGCCATGATCGGCGGATGCCAATCGTCATAGGCGCCGCTCAGCGCTTGGCCATATTGGTCGACGCTGTCGTACATCGCGACGCCGGGCCACCAGATCGCAAGCATCAGCGCACCGAGCAAAGCTGCGGCAAGCAACGCCGCGACGGCCGGCCTGATCTTTGGAGCGCCCCGCATCGGAGCCGGAATTGTAACGCCGCGGTTGCAGTCAAGTCGAGGCGGTTGGAGATCGTTCTCCGGCGGCGCAGCTTATGACTGCGTCCCATTCATGGCACGCGAAGACGCGAAGAACGCGAAGGGAGAATCCAACATCGCTCGGGCTGAGCCTATCGAAGCCCTTTCCTGGCCTTGCGCCGCAGAGACGAAGCGGGGCTTCGACAAGCTCAGCCCGAACGGGTCTCACGCTCTATGACTCTTCGCGTTCATCGCGTGCAATCAAATCGGCTTGGGGATCGAGTAACGACGCCGATCGAGACCGCGCCGCGGCTCAGGCCTCCGGGATCTGCTCCGGCATGCCGAGATGCTGGAGGAAATCGGGCTTACCGAGGCTCACCCCCTGGTTGCGCAGGATCGCGTAGGCGGTGGTCGCGTGGAACAGGAAATTGGGAAGCGCGAAGCGGGTCAGATAATCGGCGCCCTTGAAGCGATAGCCCATGCCGTTCGGGAAGCGCAGCACCACCTCCCGCGCGCCGGCGCCGTCGATCGCCGCGCGGTCCGCTTGCTCCAGATAGGCGATCGTCTTGTCGCAGCGTTCGCGCAGCTCCGCGAAATTGGTTTCCGTGTCCGGCATGACCGGCGGCGTCTCGCCGAGCAGGCGGGCGACAGCATTCTTCGCGGTGTCCGACGCCATCTGATATTGGCGGGTGAGCGGCGCCATGTCCTCATAGAGCCGCGCTTCGGCCAAGACGGCTTCATCCTTCTCCGCCGCGGCCTTGTCGAGCCAGGCGCGCATGTTGCGGAGCATCGAGGCGAAGAGTGGGACGGAGGCGTCGTAGAGGCTGAGGGTCATGCGGGGACTCCGGGATTCGGGAGGAAAAGAAGAAGAAGACCCTCACCCTGCCCTCTCCCGCGAGCGGGAGAGGGAAAGTTTTGGCCTGCGAGTACCGCTACATGTGGAGCACGCGCCCGTAAGCGTCGAGCACGCTCTCGTGCATCATCTCGCTCAAGGTCGGGTGGGGGAAGACGGTTTCCATCAGCTCGGCCTCCGTGGTCTCGAGCTGGCGGGCGACGACATAGCCCTGGATCAATTCGGTGACCTCGGCGCCGACCATGTGGGCGCCGAGCAGCTCCCCGGTGGCCTCGTCGAACACGGTCTTCACGAAGCCCTCGGCCTCGCCCAATGCGATCGCCTTGCCGTTGCCGATGAAGGGGAACTTGCCGACCTTGACCTTGCGGCCCTCCTCCTTCGCTTTGGCTTCGGTGAGGCCGACCGAGGCGACCTGCGGGCGGGAATAGGTGCAGCCCGGGATGTTCCAGGTCTCGAACGGGTGCGGTTTCAGGCCGGCGATCGCCTCGACGCAGACCACGCCTTCGTGGCTCGCCTTGTGCGCCAGCCAGGGCGGGCCGGTGACGTCGCCGATCGCGTAGAGCCCCTCCACATTGGTGCGGCCATAGCCGTCCGTGGCAATATGGCCGCGATCGGTCTTCACGCCCAGCGCCTCCAGTCCGATATTCTCGCTGTTCGGGACGATGCCGATCGCGACGATGGCGTGGCTGAACGCCTCTGTGCCGGCGCCCTTGATCGCGGCCTTCACGCCGCTCTTGGAAACCTCCAGGCTGTCGACGCCCGAGCCGACATGGATCTTCATTCCCTGCTTGGTCAGCGCCTTGTGGACGAAGGCGGAGACGTCCTCGTCCTCGACGGGCAGGATGCGGGGCAGCATCTCGACGATCGTGACCTCGGCGCCCATGTCCGAATAGAAGCTGGCGAACTCGACCCCGATCGCGCCCGAGCCGATCACCAGCAATTTCGTCGGCATCTCCTTCGGCACCATCGCGTGGCGGTAGGTCCAGATCCGCTCGCCGTCCGCCTTGGCGAAGGGCAGGTCGCGGGCGCGGGCGCCGGTGGCGATGATGATATGCTTGGCGGCGAGGTCGGTCTTCTTCCCATCCTTGGTGACGCTGAGCATGCCCGTGCCGGTGATCAGGCCGTCGCCCTCGACCACCGTGACCTTGTTCTTCTTCATCAGCCCCTTGACGCCGGCATTGAGCTGGCCGGCGACCTTGCGGCTCCGGTCGACGATCGCGGCGAGGTCGAAGCCGGTCTTCTCGGCGCTGAGCCCATAGGCCGAGGCGTGGGTCAGATAATGGTTGATCTCCGAGGTCCGAAGCAAAGCCTTGGTCGGGATGCAGCCCCAGTTGAGGCAGATGCCGCCAAGCTTCTCGCGCTCGACGATCGCGGTCTTGAGCCCGAGCTGGCTCGCCCGGACCGCCGCGACATAGCCGCCGGGCCCCGAGCCGAGGACGATGAGATCGTAGGTGTCAGCCATGAAGCCTCCAATTGCCGAACGCCGCGGCCGTTCCGGACGGGCGCTTAATCAACTCGCCCGCGCTTGTCCAAGCGCGGCTATTCGAAGATGTCGGCCATTTCGTGATGGGGCAGCGGCAGCCAGGCCCACCATATCAAGGCCGCGGCCAGTGCCGAGACGGCGAGCGCCCCTTGCTCGATGCCAGGCGGCATGGCGAATGGGTCGACCCAGCCGGTGAGGCTGAACGTGGCGATGAGGAAAACTGCGAAAAGCGATGCGCCGAGGGTCAGCCAGAAGCGGCTCCGGCTCGGCCGCGCCGCGTCGAACAGCAGGTCCCCGGTGCCGACCAGCATGACGGCGAGCAGCAGATAGGAGAGAATGTGGGCGAGCATGACCAGCTCGGGCGACGGGGCGTATGGATTCACTCCGTCCGCGGCGGCAGCGACCGGGTGGGACATCGCCGTCATCGCCATCCCGCTGCCGCCGCCCGCAACCGAGGCCGCGAAGATTCGGACCAGACGGCTCGGCCGGCGATGCCCCCGCCTCTTCCCGCGCCACCACGCCAAACCGGATGCCGCGGCGAGGATCAGAGCCCCGGCGACGATCGCGGGCCAGACCGAGACCTCCGCCGGCGGAGACGGCGTCGCGGTGAACACGACGACGGTTGCGGACGTGGATTGCGTCACATCGTCAACGGCGCGGCGATGACCGGAGCGGCGTGCGCGATGCGAAGCCGTCCAGCGTCATCGGTTCGCCGCCGCAAGCAGGGCCCAGGTGAACAGGGTCACGATGCAGAACAGGGGCCAGGACCAGATCAGGTGGGCGCTGCCGATCGTGAAATGGACGACGCCGCGGCCGAGCCAGCCGCCGAGCTCGCCGTCGCTGCCGCGGGCGAGCCAGGGGATCGCCAGCGCGGCGATCGCGCCCGCCACCACGGCGCGCGCCAGCGGCATCTCAGGCCAGCATCGCCAGAGGGTTCTCGACCAGGCGCTTGAACGCCTGCATCAGCCGGGCGCCGTCGGCGCCGTCGATGGCGCGATGATCGAAGCTGCCGGTGGCGCTCATCACCGTCGCGATCTGCAGGCTGTCGTCGATCACATAGGGGCGCTTCTCGCCGGCGCCGATCGCCATGATCATCCCCTGCGGCGGGTTGATCACCGCCTCGAACTGCTTGATCCCGTACATGCCCATGTTGGAGAGCGAGGCGGTGCCTCCCTGATATTCATGGGGCTGCAGCTTGCCCTCCTTGGCCTTGCCGGCGAGCGCGTGGATCTCGGCCGCGATCGCGGAGATCGACTTGCTATCGGCGCCGGTCACGATCGGCGTGATCAGCCCCCCGGGGATCGAGACCGCGACCGAGATGTCGGCGCGGCTGTACTTGAGGAGCTGGTCGCCCGAGAGCGAGACGTTGCACTCCGGCACTTCCATCAAAGCGGCGGCGAGCGCCTTGATCAGCAGGTCGTTGACGCTGAGCTTGACGCCGCGGCTCTCCAGCCCCTTGTTCAGCTCGCCGCGCAGCTTGAGCAAAGCGTCGAGCCGGATGTCGACGGTGAGGTAGATGTGCGGGATCGTCTGCTTGGCCTCGGTGAGGCGGCGCGCGATCGTCTTGCGCATGTTGGAAAGCTTGACCGCCTCGTGCGGAATGTCGGTCTCGACGACGGCCGGCGCGGCGGCATGGGGCGCGGCCGCGGGCGCCGCGGCGGGAGCGGCCGGCTTCGCGGGCGCCTTGCCGGCGGCGCCGTCGACGTCGGCCTTGACGATGCGGCCGCCCGGGCCGGAGCCCTGCAGGCTCGCGAGATCCACGCCCTGCGCCTGGGCGAGGCGGCGGGCGAGCGGGCTCGCCTTGACCCGGTCGCCGCCAGACGCCGCCGGCTGCGCCGGTGCAGGCGCGGGTGCCGGCGCGGGTGCCGGAGCGGGCGCCGGGGCCGGCGTCTCCGCCTTGGGCGCCTCGGCCTTGGGCGCCGGAGCGTCCGCCTTCGGCGCGGGCGCCGAAGCGGCGGCAGAAGCGTCCTCGCCTTCCTCGGCCATGATCGCGATCACCTCGCCGACCTTCACCCCGTCCGTGCCCTCGGGCACCACGATCTTCGCGATTGTGCCCTCGTCGACCGCCTCGAACTCCATCGTCGCCTTGTCGGTCTCGATCTCGGCGAGGATGTCGCCCGAGGAGACCGTGTCGCCCTCCTTCACCAGCCACTTGGCGAGCGTCCCCTCCTCCATCGTCGGCGAAAGGGCGGGCATCTTCAGTTCGATCGGCATGGAAGCGGGCTTTCCTTTTCGCGAACGGCCGCGCCCGTCCAAACAGCAAAGCCATGGCAATGGTCAAGGCCCCGCCGAAGCAGCCCGCTTGCGCGGAGGGCCGATCTGGCGCAACCGTTCCGGGAAAAGGAAAGCAGGATGCGGTCCTATCTGGTCGTGATGGACGAGACCGAGGAGGCGCTGGCGGCCTTGCGCTTCGCCGCCCGCCAGGCCGCGCGTAGCGGCGGCGGCGTCGAGATCCTGGCGTTGATCCCGCGCTCCGAGTTCGTCCAGTGGAGCGCGGTCCAGGAAGCGATGGAGGAGGAGGCGCGGCTTCGCGCCGAAGCGATGCTGGTCCAGGCCACCGGCGCGATCATGGAGGAGGCCGGGATCAAGCCCGCGATCACGATCCGCCAGGGCGACCCGGTGAAGGCGGTCGGCGAATTGCTTAAGGAGCGCAGCGATTTCTCGGCGCTGGTGCTCGGCGCCGCGGTGGAAAGCGGGCCCGGGCCTCTGGTCAGCCATTTCGCCGGGGCCGGCGTTGGCAGCCTGCCCTGCCCGCTGATCATCGTCCCCGGCGGCCTTAGCGAAGACGCGCTGACGCGGCTGGCCTAACGGCTGGGAGATCGGGGAACTCGCTCATCCTGAGTAGCCGGTGAGCTTGTCGAACCGGCGTATCGAAGGACGCGTTG
>JAFAZM010000265.1 GCA_019239785.1 Sphingomonadaceae bacterium | reverse complement strand
ACCATCGCGCCCGCGGCCTTGGAGACCGCGATCATCTCCTTCAGCGGCGCGATGTCGCCGAGCATCGAATAGACGCCTTCGAGCACGACCAGCTTCCCGGCCTCGGCGGGGATACGGGCAAGGCGCTTCTCAAGCGCGGTCACGTCGTTGTGGCGGAAGGGCACGATCTCGGCATTGCTCATCGCGCAGCCGTCATAGATGGAGGCGTGGCTGTCGATGTCGAGGATGATGTAATCGCCCTTGCCGGCCATGGTGGAGATCACGCCGAGATTGGCCTGGTAGCCGGTCGAGAAGACCATGGCATGGTCCATCGCGTAGAAATCGCGGAGCGCGGCTTCGCATTCCTTGTGGCCCTGATAGGTGCCGTTGAGGACGCGGCTGCCGGTCGTGCCCGAGCCGAATTCGTCGAGCGCCTGCTTGCCGGCGGCGATGACCTCGGGATCGAAGGTCATCCCCATATAATTGTAGGTGCCGAGCAGGATCGTCTCCTTGCCGTTGCAGATCGCCCGGGTGGGCGAGAGCACCTTCTCCATCACCAGGCTGAACGGGTCCTTCACCCCGGTGTCGAGCAGGGCCTGGCGCTGCGCGATCAGCGGATCGAACTTGGCGAAGAGATCGGGCGCTGCGTCCGCTTCCGCCGGCTGGTCGGACATGGCGAGCGATTGGGTCACAGCGATCCTCCCCTGAAAGGGGAGGGGGACCATGCGCAGCATGGTGGAGGGGTATCAGCGCAGGAGAACAGCCTCGGATGCTGATACCCCTCCACCACGAGCCTGCGGCTCGCGGTCCCCCTCCCCCTCTGGGGGAGGAATCGGGCGCTCCGCATCGCCCCGCTCACGCGTCGGCCCTCAACGTCTCGATCGCGTCGACGAGCTGGCCGACCGTCTCGATCTCGGCCTGCATGTTCATCGTGATCAAGATGTCGAACTCGTCCTCGACATTGGCGACGAAGTCCATCACCACCAGGCTGTCCCATTCGAGGTCGCCGGCGAAGGTCGTCGCCTCGGTCAGCGCCACCCCTTTCTTGTTGAACGGCGCGATCAGCTGCACGACCTTGTCATAGGTCTGGTCTCGGTCGGTCATGTTCGTCCTTTAGGTTTGCAGGCCCCAAGTGCCAAGCGAATAGGGCCGAAAGGGGGCGGATGCTTGGCAAGCCGCGGGTGACCGTGCCATGACAAAAACATGACAGAACAGGCATCCACCGGCGCTGCCGAGACCGCGCCGCCCGCTTCCACGACCTATCCCGCCAACGCGGTGCATCTGCTGCGCACCTCGCAGCTGGCCCAGATCTCCCTCTCGCAAATGGCGGACACCAAGGCGTCGATCCTGATGGGCGCCACCTTCGTGATCTTCACGATCACGATCGGGCAGGCCCGGCAGGGCGGGGCGCCGATCCCCTTGCTGATCCTCGGCGGCGCGGCCTTCTTCGCCGCCATCTTCGCGGTCCTTGCGGTGCTGCCGAAGACGGTCAGCCGGAAGCCGAATGCGGACTCGAACCTGCTCTTCTTCGGCGTGTTCAGCCAGATGACGGAAGGGGAGTTCGTCGAGGAGGTGATGCGCCGCCTCAAGACCGAGGAGGGCTTCTACCGGACGATGGCGCGCGATATCCACCAGGCGGGCAGCGTCCTCCAGAACAAGAAATACCGCTTCCTCGGCATCGCCTACCGCATCTTCCTCGCCGGCCTGGTGGCGAGCTGCGCGGCCTATATCATCCTCTATCTGGTCTGAGCGTCAGCGCAGCCAGCCCTGCGCCTCGTACCAGGAGGCGGTGTCCTTGAGCCCGGTCGGGGTGCGGATGGCCGGCGTCCAGACCGCTTCCGGCGGTCGCGCCTCGGCGGCCACCACCCAGTCGGGATGGCAGAAATAGCGGACCCGGTCCGGGGTCAATTTGGCGTTGCCGCGGCGGACCAGCCGGTCGAGCCGGGCGGCGCCCTGCATCACCAGCTTCGGCATCGCGACGGTGGCCGCGCGCTTGCCGAAGATCCGGCTCAAGGTCCGCGCGAAATGGCGATGGTCCCAGCCCTCGGGCCGGCCGTCGTCGGGTTCGTAGGTCCGAAGCCAGGTCTCGCGCCGGTCCACCAGGGCGAGGATCAGCCGGCAGAGATCCTCGACATGGAGCACCGAGAAGCGTCCCTTGGGCGGTAAAGCGACGATCCCGCGCCGCGCCATCTTGAACAATTCGAACGTCTCGCGGTCGCCGGGGCCGTAGATTGCCGGCGGCCGCAGGATCGTCCAGTCGAGTCCCGAGGCGGCGACGACGCGCTCCGCTTTGGCCTTGGACCAGCCGTAATCGGAGAGGTCCGGCTCGCGCGCGGCCAATGAGGAGATGTGGATGAAGCGGCGCACCCCGGCGGCGCGGGCGGCATCGACCATCGCCAGCGTGCCGCCGACATTGACCGCCTCGAAACCGGCGCGGCTGGCGGCGTTGATCAGCCCGGCGATATGGACGACCGCATCGGCGCCCTCGCAAAGCGCGGCGAGGCTCGCCGGCTGATCGAGCGCGCCTTCCACCCAGGCGATGCCCGGCTCCGGCGGGCGCCAGCCCCTGGTCAGCGCGCGGATCTCGTAACCCGCCTCCCGTGCGACGCGCAGGAGATGCGAGCCGACGAACCCGGTGCCACCGGTCACGGCAAGAATGGGCTTCGCGCTCAAAGCGGCCGCTCCCTCCTCACAGCGGCGACCAGGCCTGGCCGGCCTCTTCGCCTTTCTCCTCGCCGGCCCGCCCGATCCGCTCGATCACCGCATCGAGCACCGCGTCCACGCCCGCGCCGGTCGCGCCGGACACTGCGAAGACCGGCGCGCGCGCCTCCGCCTCCAGCTCCGCGGCGAGCGCCGCCGCCAGCTCGGCGTCGATCAAATCGCATTTGTTGAGCGCGATCACCTCGGGCTTGTCGTCGAGCCCGGCACCATAGGCCTCCAGCTCGTCCCGGACGGTCCGCCAAGCGGAGGCGACGTCCTCGACATTGGCGTCAACCAGGTGGAGCAGCACCCGCGTCCGCTCGACATGGCCGAGGAAGCGGTCGCCGATCCCGGCCCCTTCGGCCGCGCCCTCGATCAGGCCGGGAATGTCGGCGAGGACGAAGTCGACGTTGCGGTGGCGGACGACGCCGAGCTTCGGGTGGAGCGTGGTGAAGGGATAGTCGCCGACCTTCGCCTTGGCGTTGGACACGGCATTGAGGAAGGTCGACTTGCCGGCATTGGGCAGGCCGATCAGCCCGGCGTCGGCGATCAATTTCAGCCGCAGCCAGACCCACAGCTCCTCGCCGGGCCAGCCGGTGCCGTGCTGGCGCGGGGCGCGGTTGGTGGAGGTCTTGTAGCTGGCATTGCCGCGGCCGCCGTCGCCGCCGCGCAGCAGCACGACGCGCTGCCCGGCCTCGACCATGTCGGCGAGGACATGCTCCTTGTCGTCGGACAGGATCTGGGTGCCGACCGGGACCTTGATCACCAGATCGTCGCCGCCGGCGCCGGTGCGGTTGGCGCCGGCCCCGCCGATGCCGCGCTGCGCCCGGAAATGCTGGGTGTAGCGGAAGTCGATCAGGGTGTTCAGGCCCTCGACCGCCTCGAAGATTATGTCGCCGCCCTTGCCGCCGTCGCCACCGTCCGGGCCGCCATATTCGACGAACTTCTCGCGCCGGAAGCTCACCGCGCCCGGTCCGCCGGCGCCGGAGCGGATGAAGATCTTGGCCTGGTCGAGGAAGTGCATGGCGGGGGATGTAGGTGATAAGGTCCCTCGCTGAAAGGGCGGGTTCGCACAGCGACAGATCCTCCCCGGGACGGGGAGGAGGACCATGCGCAGCATGGTGGAGGGGGCCCGGAGTTTAAGGCGGCCCTTCCTCAGGGCCCCCTCCACCACGCCGCTTCGCGTCGCGGTCCGAAGTCGGGTCGATCGCTCCCCCGGAGCGATCTTGGGCTGCCGGGGGCAGCCCAACCCGACTTCCCCCGTCCCGGGGAGGATCGAGCGTCACTCTTCGCCTTCGCCCAGCCGCGTCGTCGCGAGCAGGAGGCGGCGGACGATCTCGCGTGCCTTGCCGCGGCCGAGGCCGAGCGATTCGGCCATCTCCTCGCCGAGCAGCGAATCGCCCATCGCGACCAGCACGATCCAGAGCGTGGTCTCGGTCACCGGCCGGTCCTCGTGGCCGGCGCGGAGATGATCGACGAGCTGGTGGATCGCCTCCAGCACCGGGTTCAGCGCGTCGCGATTGCCGGAGAGGATCATCCAGGCGGCGAGCGCGCCGGCGCCCTCCCGGCCGAAGGCGTCGAACACCCGGTCGACGATCTCGATCGGATCGGCCTGGTGGGCGCGGGCGCGCTTCACCGCCGCCTCGATGCCCGCGCAGACCCGGCCGGAGATCAGCTCCGCGAGCGCCGCCTGCAGGCCGGCGGCCGAGCCGAAATGGTGGAGGAGATTGGCGTGGGTCTTGCCGATCCGCGCGCCCACTGCCTTCAGCGTCACCGCCTGGGGCCCCGCCTCCAGCAGCAAGGCCCGCGCCGCTTCGAGCGCGACGGCACGGCTTTCCTCCGGGGTGAGACGTTCACGAGATATTGACATTGATGTAAGTAAGCTGCATCTCTCCTCCGGGAGATACAGCATGGCGAGCAA
>JAFAZM010000180.1 GCA_019239785.1 Sphingomonadaceae bacterium | reverse complement strand
AGCTTCGCCACGGTTTCCGGCAGCAGGCCGAGCGAGGTGACGAAGGCGGGATCCAGCGGCGCCTTCTCCTCTACCGAGGCGGCCGCCCGCGCCTCATGGGCGCGCTGGGCGATGCGCTCAGCCATATCGACGCGGATCATCTGGGGGCCGGCGACGCGAAAGCCCAGTCGGAAGAGCAAGGTCCGGTCGGGCGGCGTCGGCAGGACCACGGCATTGGCCGGCGGCAAGGCCGGCATCGGCCGGTTCGCGGCGGCGGCGCGGAAGGCGGCGCGCCAGCGCATCGCCTCGGGCTTCAGCACCGCCGGCATGAACAGGTCGAGCGCGCCGATCCGCACGCCGAGCTTGGTCACCGCACGCCGCTGGTCGCGGTCCAGCGCGGCGAGCGCCTCGGTCACCGCCTCGCGCGCGGCGATCCCGCCTTCGTCGACCAGCATTGCCAGCAAGGCGCGGACCGCCGGCGGCGCGGCCGGGTCCTGCGCCGCATGGCCGGCGGCGCGCAACGGCGCCAAAGTCGCCTCTGCGCCGGTGCGGACCCACTCCTTCAAGCGGGCGATCACCGCCTCACGGCTTTTCTCCGAGACCCTCTCGATCCGCCGATCGAGCAGGACCCGGGGCGAGAGGAGGTTCTTGCCCGGCCCGAGCCTTGCCACCTCGTGGCCCCGCCAGAGGATCGCGACCGGCAAATCGGGCTCGGTGCGGAGCGAGAAATGATCGTCCGTGTCGGCGACCAGGGCGGCGGCGCGCTTCTCATACTCGCCGGCGAGCTTGCGGTCGGCGGCGGCGAGCAGCATCTTACGGTCGGCGTGACGGGCGGTGGGATCGACCTCGAAGGCGAAGCCCTGCAGACGCCCGATCGCATAGGTGCCGACGCTGACCTCGCCCTCCTCGTCGACGATCACCGGGAACTCGCCCGTCCCCTTTTTGCCGAGGTCGCGCATCAGCACCGAGGTGCGCCGGTCGACAAAGCGCTGGGTCAGCCTTTCGTGCAGCGCGTCGCTCAGCCGCTCCTCGACCGCCATCGTGCGCTCGGCCATCACTGCCGGATCGGCGAGCCAGTCGGCGCGGTGGGCAATATAGGCCCAGGTGCGCACCCCCGCGATCCGGTCGGCGAGCGTGTCGATGTCGCCTTGGACGTTGTCGAGCCGCGCGACCTGCTCCGCATACCAGCCCTGCGGGATGCGGCCGTCGCCTTCGCTCAGATAGGTGAAGATGCGCGCGACCAGCCGGGAATGATGCTCGGGGCCGGTCTTGCGGAAATCGGGCAGGCCGCAGGCGGCCCAGAGCCGGCGCACCAGCTCCGGCGAGGCGGCGCGGCCGGGCACTTCGGGATCGCCGGCAAGCAACCGCAGCACGGCAAGATCGATCGCCTCGGGCGCGGCGCGGACCTCGCGCCGCACCGGCTTGCGCTCCAGCGAGCGGATCAGAGCCTCGACCCCCCCGAAATCCAGCTCGCTCTCACGCCAGTAGAGGAAGTCGAGCGGATCGAAGCGATGCTCCTCGATCCGTTCGATCTCCTCGGGACGGAACTCGGCCAGCGCGTCGCCCTCCAGGGTCAGGCTGCCGAAGGTGCCGTCGCGCTGGTGGCGGCCGGCGCGGCCCGCGATCTGCGCCATCTCGGCAGGGGTGAGCCGCCGCCGCCTGTTGCCGTCGAACTTCGTCAGCCCGGCGAAGGCGACATGGTCGACGTCCATGTTGAGGCCCATGCCGATCGCGTCGGTGGCGACCAGATAGTCGACCTCGCCGGCCTGATACATCGCGACCTGGGCGTTGCGGGTGCGCGGGGAAAGCGCGCCCATCACCACCGCCGCGCCCCCGCGCATCCGCCGCAGCATCTCGGCGACCGCATAGACCTGCTCGGCCGAGAAGGCGACGACCGCAGAGCGCGGCGGCAGCCGCGACAGCTTGGCCGGGCCGACATAGGAGAGGGTCGAGAAACGCGGCCGGGTGGTGATCTCGGCCTTTGGCAGCAAGGCGCGGACCATCGGTTTCAGGCTTTCCGAGCCGAGGATCATCGTCTCCTCGCGGCCGCGCGCGTGCAGCATCCGGTCGGTGAAGACATGGCCGCGCTCGGGATCGGCGCCAAGCTGGGCCTCGTCGATCGCGACGAAGGCAACATCGCGCGCGTTTTGGTTGTCGCTCCCGGCCTGCCGGCTTCCGCTTATCGGCATGGATTCGACGGTGCAGAGGAACCAGCGCGCGTCCTTCGGCAGGATTTTCTCTTCGCCGGTGATCAGGGCGACCTGGTTCGCGCCCTTCAATTTCACCACCCGGTCGTAGACCTCGCGCGCGAGCAGGCGCAGCGGAAAGCCGATCATGCCGGACGAATGCCCGCACATCCGTTCCACCGCGAGATGGGTCTTGCCGGTATTGGTGGGGCCGAGAATGGCCTTTAGCTCGGCGCTCATGCCACCCTAGATCGTTCGGCGGCCGGCAAAGCGCAACCTTTTCGGGCGGTTCCGGACCTTCGTTTCGCCTCGTCGGGCGTCTGGTCCAGTTCGCCGCATGCGAGGACTGCAGGCCAATTTCGTAATTTGACTTTAACCTGTTTTCTCCACAACCCTCTGGCCTGCCGGGCGGGGATTGCGCGGCGGGGATCGAAGCGGGCGCGAGGGCGAAACCAGCCTTGTATCAGGTCGACGAGATGGTGCGCGGAGGTGGCAGCGGCGGCGCTGCGCTCGCGTTCGACGGCGGCCTCGGGCGCGCACCGGTCCGGCCCAGCTTCGGCCAGCGCGGCGCCGCGCGCGGCGAACCCACCAAAAGCTTCGATCTGGTCGTCGATCTCGGCCGCAATATCGGCTCGAGGGATTGGCTGCGCGGCTTCGTCACCTGCTTCGGCCTCTGCTACGCCGCCTGGTCGCTGGCGCCGGGCTTCCAGCCGCTACCGGGCGCGGTGCCGGCGCCTCTGCCCGACGCCCAGTTCGAGGAGGCGCGCACCCTCGCCATCGCGCCGCTCGCTTATGGCGGCGACA
>JAFAZM010000081.1 GCA_019239785.1 Sphingomonadaceae bacterium | reverse complement strand
AGCGGCTGCGTACCCATTTCAACCTCGATCCGACGGTGATGCGCGCCCACCTCCCCTCGCTGCTGCTGCAGCCCTTGATCGAGAATGCGATCAAATATGCGGTGACGCCGCAGGAGGAAGGCGCGGACATCTCGATCGAGTTGCGCCGCAATGCCGACCGCGTCCTCATCACCGTCTCGGACACCGGCCCGGGCGCGGATTCGCAATATCAGGTCCGCGCCATGCAATCGACCGGCGTCGGCCTGGCGAACATAAGGGACCGTCTGGCGCAGGCCTATGGCGACAACCACCGGTTCGAGACACAGTCGGAGATCACAGGGGGCTTCCGCGTTTTCATCGAAATTCCCTATCAAATCGAAGCCGAGGAGCCGAAATGACCATCCGCACCATCCTGGTCGACGACGAGTCGCTCGCCCTGCAGGGCCTGCAGCTCCGCCTCGAACCCCATCAGGACGTCGAGATCATCGACACCTGCTCGAACGGGCGCGAGGCGATCAGGAGCATCAAGACCCACAAGCCGGACCTTGTCTTCCTCGACATCCAGATGCCGGGCTTCGACGGCTTCTCGGTGGTCCAGGGGCTGTTAGAAAAAGAGCCGCCGCTCTTCGTCTTCGTCACCGCTTACAGCGACCATGCCCTGCGCGCGTTCGAGGCGCAGGCGGTCGACTATCTGATGAAGCCGGTCGACGAGGCGCGGCTCGCCGACACGCTCGAGCGGGTCCGCGTCCGCCTCGCCGAGAAGCGCGGCGTCGAGGAGGTCGACCGGCTGAAGGAGGTGCTCGCCGAGGTCGCGCCGGAAGCGGCCGAGAATGTCGAGGGCGTCGAGGACGCGCACAGCTCCAGCCGCTACGAGAAGATGATCAACATCAAGGATCGCGGCCAGATCTTCCGCGTCGACGTGGATTCGATCGAGAAGATCGACGCGGCCGGTGACTATATGTGCATCTATACCGGCGACAACACGCTCATCCTGCGCGAGACGATGAAGGACCTGGAGAAGCGTCTCGATCCGCGCCGCTTCCAGCGCGTCCACCGCTCGACCATCGTCAATCTCGACCAGGTCCGCCAGGTGAAGCCGCACACCAACGGCGAATGCTTCCTGGTGCTCGGCAGCGGCCAGCAGGTGAAGGTCAGCCGCTCCTATCGCGACGTGGTGGCGCGCTTCGTCCACTGAGGCAGGGCCGCGCCGGGCGCGGGGGAAGAAGGGGGAGCCGTCCATTGGGGGACGCGGCGATCGAGGTGAAGGGGCTCGCCAAGGCCTATGGGCCGGTGCGGGCGGTCGCCGGAGTCGATCTCAGGATCGATGAGGGCGAGATTTTCGCCCTGCTCGGGCCGAACGGTGCCGGCAAGACCACGACGGTCGAGATCCTCGAAGGCTTCACCATGCGCGATGCCGGCGAGGTCCGCGTGCTCGGCCACGATCCGGCGACAAACCTGCCGGGGGTGAAGGCGCGGATCGGGATCGTCGCGCAGGAGACCGCCGCCGATCCATTCCTGACCGTCGAGGAAATGGCGCGGATGATCGCCGGCACGTATCCGAAGCCGCGGCCGGTCGACGAGGTGATCGAGCTGGTCGGCCTCGGGGAGAAGCGCAGGACGCGCGCGGGCCGGCTCTCCGGCGGCCAGCAAAGGCGGCTCGACGTCGCCCTCGCTTTGGTCGGCGATCCCGATCTGCTCTTCCTCGACGAGCCGACCACCGGCTTCGATCCCGACGCGCGGCTCGAAGCCTGGGCGATGGTCCGCAACCTCAGGACGCTCGGCAAGACCGTGCTCCTGACCACCCATTATATGGACGAGGCGCAGCAGCTCGCCGACCGGGTCGCGGTGATCGCCGGCGGCAGGATCATCGCCGAAGGCACGCCGGACACGCTCGGCAATCGTGCCGCCGCGGCCAGCCGCATCCGCTTCCGGCGGCCCGAAGGTGCGGCCCTGCCCGATGAGATCGCCGCCCGCGCCGTCGACGCGGCGCCGGGCATCGTCCTCCTCCAGGCCGACGATCCGGTGCCGCTGCTGAACCGCCTGACCGGCTGGGCGATGGAACAGGGCGTTGCCCTGGACGGGCTCGAAGTCGTCCGGCCGAGCCTCGAGGAAACCTATCTGGAGCTGATCGCGCGCGACGGCGCGGCGCGGGCGGGAGGGGCATCGTGATCTTCTGGCTCAAGGTCGCGATGCACCATCTCAGGTTCATCAACCTCTCCTTCTGGCGCAATCCGAGCGCGGCCTTTTTCGGGATCGTCTTCCCGCTGATGATCCTCTCGATCAACAGCGCGATCTTCGGCCGCGAGACCATCCATGTGCACGGCGCGGCGATTTCAGCCGCCGCTTTCTATGTCGCCGGCATGTCCGTCTTCGCGGTGATGATGACCTGCTTCACCAATCTCGCGACCTCGGTCGTCTTCGATCGCGACATGGGCCGGCTGAAGCGGATCCGCGGCACGCCGACGCCGGTCTCGGCCTATGTCTGCGCGCGCCTCGTGTTCGCGATCGGCGCGGGGCTGCTCACCTCTTTGCTGTGCGTGGCCGACGGCGCCTTGTTCTTCGGAGTCGCGGTCTCGGGCCCCAATCTCCTGCTGTTCCTGGCGACGATCGTGATCGGATCGGCGAGCATCGGCGCCGTCGCGCTGGCCGCGGCAAGCGCCATTCCCAATGCCCAGGCGGCGCCGGCGATGCTGAACGCCGCGACCTTCCCGATCCTCTTCCTCTCCAACGTCTTCTATCCGGTCGATTCGCTGCCAGGATGGCTGATCGCGATCACGCGGATCTTGCCGATCCGGCCGCTCGGCAGCGCCGCCATCGGCGCCTTCTTCGGCCGGGGCCTGTCGCTTTCCGATCTTGCCATCGTGCTTGCCTGGGGCGTGTTCGGCGCCTTGTTCGCCGCCCGCTTCTTCCGCTGGCAGCCGCGGCGTTGATTCCCAAGGAGGACGAGATGACCGACAAGTTCCAGACCTTCGCGGCGCTGCACGTGCCCGGCGATCCCATCGTCCTGTTCAACGCCTGGGACGCGGGCAGCGCCAGGGCGGTGGCCGAGGCCGGGGCGAAGGCGATCGCGACCGGCAGCGCTTCGGTCGCCGGCGCGCACGGCTTCAAGGACGCGGAGAGCCTGCCGCTTGAGCTTGCCCTGGCCAATGCGGCCCGGGTCGTGGCCGCGGTCGAGCTGCCGGTCACGATCGACTTCGAGGGCGCCTATGCGATCGCGCCCGAGGAGACGGCGGCGAACGTCGCGAAGCTTGCGGCGACCGGCGCGATCGGCTGCAATTTCGAGGACCAGGTGATCGGCGGCGCCGGCCTCCACCCGACCGAGCTGCAGGCCGCGCGGATCAGGGCGATCCGCGCCGCGGTCGGGCCCGACTTCTTCATCAACGCACGCACCGACATCTTCATCCAGGCCAAGCCCGAGACGCATGACGAGGCAATGGTCGATGCGGCGCTGGCGCGCGCCAATGCTTATGCCGAGGCTGGCGCGAGCGGCATCTTCGTGCCGGTGCTCGCCGACCTGCGCCTGCTCGCCCGCTTCTGCGCGGCCTCGCCATTGCCGGTCAATTTCATGGCCTGGCCCGGCGCCCGCACGGCCGCCCAGGTCGCCGAGGCTGGCGTTGCGCGGATCAGCCATGGACCCTTCCCGTGGAAGCTGGCGATGGCGGCGCTGAAGGATGCGGCGGCCAAGGCGATGAGTGAGCGGTAGCTACTCACGTCACCCCGGCGGAGGCCGGGGTCCTTGTCCCAAGATCCCGGCCTTCGCCGGGATGACGAGGGCTTAAGCGATCTCCGCCAGCGCCTCGACCAGCCGATCCACGTCCGCGTCATTGTTGTAGACATGCGCCGCGATACGGATGGCGTTGCCGCGGAAGGCGACGTAGACGCCGCGCTCGCGCAGCAGCGAGAAGGCCCGCCGCGCCGCCTCGCGCGGCAGCTCGATACCGAGCAGATGCGGCCCGCGCACCGGCGCCGAGGAGATGGCGAAGCCGAGCCTCGTCGCTTCCGCCTCGATCCGGCCGGTCAGCGCGCCGACCCGCTCGGCGATCGCAGCCGCGCCCCAATCGTGCATCAGCCGCAGCGAGGCGAGCCCGCCGCCGTTCAGCTCCAGCGCCGAGCGCTCGCCCATGTCGTAGCGCCGCGCGCCCGGCCGGTATTCCTCGCGATAGTCGACCAGGCTGGAGAAATCCTCGGAGCCGAGCCGCGACAGCCAATTCTCCTCGAGCGGCGCGCCGTCCCAATATTTCTCGTCGGCGTAGAGATAGGAGAGGCCGTAGGGGCCGAGCAGCCATTTGTAGCCGACCCCGACCAGGAAATCGGGCCGCACGGCGTCGAGATCGAAGCGCATCATCCCGAAGGATTGGCTGGCGTCGACGACCAGAGCGGCGCCGACCTCGCGGGCGCGCGCGCCGATCCGGGCGAGATCGAGCAGGGCGCCGTCCGTCCACTGCACGTTGGGCACGGCAACGACCGCGACCCGCGCGTCCAGCCTGGCGAGCACGGCCTCGGTCCACGGCTCGCCCGGCGCTCGCGCGACGGTGACGATCCCGCAGCCTTTCTCGGCGGCGAAGGCGCGCCAGGTATAGACGTCCGAGGGAAAATCCTCGGCGATCAGCAGCACCTGCTGGCCCGGCGCCGCCGCAAGGTTGCGCGCCGCGACGGCGACGCCGTAGCTGACCGAGGGGATGAGCGCGACCGCATCGGCCGGCGCGCCGGCAATGCCGGCGAACAGGGCGCGGCGCTCCTCATGTTCGTCGACCCAATTCTGCATGGTGACATGCCAGGGCTGCGCCCGCCGCGCCGCCCCCGCCTCGATCGCCTCGCGCGATGCGCGCGGCAGCGGGCCGATGCTTGCGCAATTGAAATAGGCGATCTCGTCGGGGATCTCGAACAAGGCGCGGGGGTCGGCAGGCAGCATGGCCTCCTCATGGACTTGCGCGCGCGACTTTCCTAGCCTCGGCGGCGGCAAGGGGGCGCGCCGCGATGAGCCGGTTCCTGCAGCGTTTCGACGACCCGGAAACCGAGCGCGCCTTCCTGCGCGCCGAGCGCGGCGAGCGCAGCCCGGCGATCCGCGCCCTGATCCTGATCGCGGCAGCGACCCTGCTCTCCTATATCTTCATCAATCCGCTGCACTTTCCCTCGGCCGGCGTCGCGGCCTACGATCGGGCGGCGGGCGTGCTGATCCTGCAGCTGGCCGGCTTCTGGCTGCTGACCCGCACCGCCTTCTATCCGGCCCAGCCCTGGGTCGACCTGCCGGTTTTCGCCGCGCTGGCCGGCGGGATGATCTGGCTCGCTCTGGTGCTTGCGGAGCTGGCGCCGTTCACCGGCTTTCCGCCCCACGTGATGGTCATGGTGCAGCTGGCGATCCTCGTCGTTTTCGCCAGCGTCGGCTTCGCCGGGACCTTCCGCCTGTTCCTGCCCTGGGCGCTGGCGATCCTTGCCTTGTTCGCGGCCTGGCTCGCGGCCCGCGACGGCCTGCCGGAGATCAGCCGGATCTACACGCTGACCAATTTCTCGACCTTCCTGATCTTCGCCCTCTACTTCAACTGGGACGTCGACCGGCGCGCGCGCAAGGTCTTCGCCGCGACCGTTGCGCTGGAGACCGAACGGGCGAAGACGGAGGAGCTGCTCTACAACGTGCTGCCGAAGGAGGTCGCGGCGCGGCTGCGGGCGGGCGAAGCGGTCGCCGACAGCTTCGCCGCTCTCACCGCGATCTTCGTCGATCTGGCCGGCTTCTCGACGCTGGCGAAGCAGCTCCCGCCCGGCCGGCTCGTCGAATTGCTCAACGCCTTCTTCTCCGCCGCCGACCGCTGCGCCGAGCGGCACGGGCTCGAAAAGGTGAAGACGATCGGCGACGCCTATCTGGCCGTGCTCGGCGGCACGTCGTCCAATCCCGGCTCACAACCCGGCAGCCACGGCCAGGCGGCCCTGCGGTTCGCGCGCGACCTCATCGCGGAGCTGGTCGCGCTGGAGGAAGCGAGCGGCATCATCGTCAAGGCGCGGATCGGCATCCACAGCGGCCCAGCGGTCGGCGGCGTGATCGGCACCAAGCGTCTCGCCTACGATTATTGGGGCGATACGATGAACGTCGCCAGCCGGCTGCAGGCGGTGGCGCCGCTGAACGGCGTCGCGGTTTCGGAAGCGACCCATGCCGAGGCGATGGCCATCCAGAAATTCGAGGCGCATAAGGTGGTGCTGAAAGGGATCGGCGAGACCGACGCATATGCGGCCCGGCTCGATCCGCGCGAGAGGCAAAGGGAGGGCGAGACATGGCCGGAGTGACGGGGCTCGGCGGCATCTTCTACAAGGTGCCCGATCCGGCACGGACGCAGGCCTGGTACCAGGAGACGCTCGGGATCGGCGGCGACTGGGGCGCCAATTTCCGCTGGGCAGATGAGACCGGCGAGGATCCGTACAGCCTGCTCAGTCCGTTCAAGGAGAGCACGGACTATATGGCGCCGTCCGAGGCGCCGTTCATGATCAATCTGCGCGTCGACGATCTCGATGGCCTGATCGCGGAGCTGGAGGCCAAGGGCATCGAGATATTGGGCCGGCAGGACGAGGATTACGGCAAGTTCGCCTGGATCCTCGATTGCGACGGCATCAAGCTCGAGCTCTGGCAGCAGAAGGGGCCGGCTCCGGCCTGAGCATGTTGAAGCCGGGCGCAAAGCCCGGCGAAGCGGCGCCAAACCTGGGAAGCTTCCTTCAGCTCTTCGCGCGCAGCGACGGGAAGAGCGAGACCTTGCCACCCGACTTCATCACGGTCTGGCGGAACATGACCGCCGCGATCCGCACGAAAATCGCGATCCAGAGCACCTGCCAGACCAGAGCGAGCAGATGGGGCCAGAGCGTTTCCGATTGCACTGCGACCGCGAGCATCGAGAGCGGGGAGCTCAAAGGGAAGATGAACGCGGCCCAGGGCAGCAGCCCGCCGCTCGCGCTGACGACGGTGCCGGCGAGCAGCAGGATCATGACCTGCATGATGGTGATCGGCATGGAGATGGTCTGGATCTCCTTCACGTTGCTGGCCTGTGCCCCGACGCTGAGGAAGATCGCGCCAAGCAGCATGAAGTTGGACGTGAAATAGAGCAAGGCGAGCACGAAGAAGATCGGCCAGCCGATCGCCGGCGCAACCGGCACATTCACCCATTGCGAGAGCACCTGCGTGAACAGGTAGAGCAGGCCGAGCACGCCAGACCAGAGCGCCATGCCGAGCAGCGAGACGCCGAGCCAGGCGATCAGCTTGCCCAGGAAAACCGCATCGAGCGGCACCGAGGCCGCAAGCACCTCTATCACCTTGTTCGACTTCTCCTCGATGAGATTGGTCACCATCATCGTGCAGAGGAGCAGGGTGACTGCGAAGATGATCGTCTGGGCGACGCGCGCCATCACATGGCGGACGCTGTGGAGATTGCCGGCCGCCTCCTGGGTGAGCACGCGCTGGAAACCAGCCTGGGACACCGAGATATGAGCGCCGGCAAGCGCCGTCTCGCTGCGCGCCCGATCGAGGATGAGCGCCATCCTGCGGCCGACATTGTCGTCGATCTTCGATGGGCCGGTCAGCACCGGATGATCGAGCGTGCCGGTGAAGACCGCCGAATAAGCGGCCGTCTCATCGGCGAGGAGGGCGCGGGCCTGGATGTCCGGATGCTCAGCGGGGGCGACCGCCCGCAATTGCGGGAAGCTGAGCTCGGACGTGTTCTCGACGAGCGCGTCACGCGCCGCCTGCAGGGTCGCGACGGTCTGGCTGTCGGTGACCAGAGCGACCTGCGCCTGCTGCGCCTCGCGGTCAGCGCGCGCGCCCGCCTGCCCTGCCATCGTCGCCACGCCGAACATGAAGAGCGGCATCAGCAGGAAGAGGATGAAGGTCCGCGAATAGACGGTGGCGATGAAGTCGCGACGGGCGATCACCCAGGCGGCTTCGAACAGCCCCATCATGCCGCCACCCCCAGCTCGGCGCTGCCGGATTGCGCCAGCTCACGCGCCGCCGCCTCGCCGGCGATGGCGACGAAGGCGTCGTGCAGGCCCGGCCGTTCGATCGAGAGCTCCTCGATACCGGCGCCGCCGTCGAGCAGCGCCTTGAGCAGGGGCTCGATACCACTCTTGGGCAATTCGAACTGCCAGAAGCCGCCCGTTTCGCGGGCCCCCGCGGGCAAGGCGGACCGCCAGGCGCCGTCGGCGCTTCGCGTCTTCAGGCGGACTTGGGGCCGCAGCCGGTCGCGCGCTTCCGAGACGAGGCCTTCGAAACGGATGCGGCCGCCGGCGATGATCGCGATCCGCTCGCACAAACGTTCGGCATGGTGGATCACATGGGTCGAGAAGATCACCGTGGTGCCGGACGCGGCCTCGTCGCGGATCAGGCTTTCGAGCCGGCCCTGGTTGATCGCGTCGAGCCCGGAGAAGGGCTCGTCGAGCACCACGAGCTTCGGCTTGTGGACGATCGTGCCGAACAATTGGATGGTCTGGGCCATTCCCTTGGACAGGGTCTTGATCGGCTTGTCGACATAGTCGGCGAGCCCGTTCTGCCGCAGCAATATCTCGCCACGCTTGCGGCCGACCTCGAGCGGCAGGCCCCGCAGCGCGCCCATGAAGGCGATCGCCTCCTTCGCCGTCATCGCCGGGTAGAGGCCGCGCTCCTCCGGCAAATAGCCGACGATCCGCGCGGTCTCGAGCGGGCGTGCATGGCCGAGGAGCGTGCGCGTGCCCGCATCGGGCTCGATGATGCCGAGCAGCATGCGCAAGGTGGTTGTCTTGCCGGCGCCGTTGGGACCGAGAATGCCGTAAATGCTGCCTTCCGGCACCGCGATGTCGATGCCGCACACCGCTTCTTTTCCGTCGAAGGATTTGACGAGACCCTTGGCCTCGATCGCTAGTTCACTCACGCGACTTGCCTTCCCCCTGGCTTCACTGGCTGGTAGCGGGAGAAGATGTTGATAGGCAAGCCAAAGCTGCGCGACGCGCTGGAGGCGAAGGCGGCCGAGCTCGGATTCTGCGCGATCGGGGTGGCGCGGGCCGATGCGGCGCCGCTGGCCGCGGCGCGGCTGCGGGCCTGGCTCGACTCGGGCGCGCATGGCGACATGCTCTGGATGGCGGAGACCGAAACGCGCCGCGGCGCGCCGCAGGGCCTCTGGCCCGAGGTGAAGAGCGTGATCTCCCTCGGCATGAGCTATGCGCCGGACGGCGATCCGCTGGCGCTCGCCGATGCGCCCGATCGCGGACGGATCTCGGTCTACGCCCAGGGCGCCGATTATCACGACGTGGTCAAGAAGGCGCTGAAGGCCTTGGCGCGCTGGCTGGTCGAGGAAGCGGGCTGCGACCTCAAGGTCTTCGTCGACACCGCGCCGGTGATGGAGAAGCCGCTCGCGGAAGCCGCCGGCATCGGCTGGCAGGGCAAGCACACCAATCTGGTCAGCCGCAGCGACGGCTCCTGGCTCTTCCTCGGGGCGATCTACACGACGCTCGAGCTGGGCGACGACCTGCCCCCGGACGAGCGCCATGCAATGCGCTGCGGCAGCTGCACCGCCTGCCTCGACGCCTGCCCGACCAATGCCTTCCCGGCGCCCTTCCGGCTCGATGCGCGGCGCTGCATCTCCTATCTGACGATCGAGCATAAGGGTCCGATCCCGGAGGAATTCCGCGCCGCGATCGGCAACCGCATCTACGGCTGCGACGATTGCCTCGCCGTCTGCCCCTGGAACCGCTTCGCAAGCGCGGCACGGGCGAACCAGGCCTTCCTGCCGCGCGCGGAGTTGGCGGCGCCGGCGCTCGCCGACCTGTTGCGGCTCGACGATCCCGGCTTCCGCGCGGTGTTCGCGGGCTCGCCGATCAAACGGATCGGCCGCAATCGGATGGTACGGAACGCCGCGATCGCGGCTGGCAATAGCGGGCTGGCCGAGCTGGTGCCGGTGCTGGAGTCGCTGGTCGACGACCAGGACCCTGTGGTCGCTGAAGCCGCACGTTGGGCGCTCAGCCGCCTTTCCTCCCTGTCGCGCAGCGATGGAGAGGAAAGGAAGGTCAGCGCGCCTCTTCCCGCCGGCTGAGCGCGGCGACGCAGGAGGCGCGGTCGATGTCGCGGCCGTCGGGCTGGCGCGCGTCGACATGGGTGACGACCGGCTCGGCGCCCTCCCGCGGGGCGTAGAGATAGGCGTCGAGCACGCAGACGGGCCCGAGGAACTGGAGCTTGCGCGCCGGCCCCTCGCGCACGTCGAGGTCGGGATTGCCGAACAAGGCGGTCAGCGCCCGCGCATTATGGCCGATCACCGCCTCGAGGCCGCCGGTGGCCTAGGTCGGCGGCGGCGGCGCGGACGGCGGGCGCACGGCCGGCGCCTCCCTTACCGGCGCGACGCAGCCCGCGAGCAGGCCGCTCGCGAGCAGCACACCGAAGATCGCCGTCCCCTTCATTGCGCGCAGGCAACCACTAATGACCGCGCGCGGCAAGCGCAGGCACCGCGCGGGCGCAACGGTCCGCCGCAAGCATGCCCTTCCCCTTCCGGCCGCCGGAACGTTAAAGGAGTCCGCATGCCGCCCTTCCATCTCGCCTTCCCCGTCCACGACCTCGAAGCCGCGCGCGCTTTCTATGGCGGGCTGCTCGGCTGCCCGGAAGGGCGCAGCGCCGAGGATTGGATCGACTTCGATTTCCACGGCCATCAGATCGTCGCCCACCGCGTGCCCGGCGCCAAGGCCGGCAATGCCGCCAACCCGGTAGACGGCCATGACGTGCCGGTGCCGCATTTCGGCCTGGTGCTCGATATGGCGGCCTGGGAGAAGCTGGCGGCGCGGCTGAAGGCGGCAGGCGTCGATTTCGCGATCCCGCCGACGGTGCGCTTCCGCGGGCAGCCCGGCGAGCAGGCGACGATGTTCTTCCGCGACCCTTCGGGCAACGCGCTCGAGATCAAGGCGATGGCCAGGCCGGAGAATCTGTTCGCGCGCTGACCAAAGATCCTCCCCGGGATGGGCTACAGCATTCACACATTTCCTTTTTGTTCGTCATTCCCGCGAAAGCGGGAATCCAGAACGACGCTGATATCAGTTACTTAGGCTGCCTGGATTCCCGCTTTCGCGGGAATGACGAATGACCCTAAGTGATTGATCTAAAACTACGACCACGGATGTGTGAATCCCGTAGGGGATGGGGAGGGGGACCGCGACGCGTAGCGGCGTGGTGGAGGGGGCCCGGCGGTTACGCGCCTGAAACTCGGGGCCCCCTCCACCATGCTTCGCATGGTCCGCCTCCCCGTCCCCGGGGAGGATTTAAGCTAGAGCTTCGCCCCCGCGTACCGCCCGTCGAGATAGAGCAGCGGATCCACCTCCTCGCGGGTGAAGACCTCCTCGACCACGCCGATGAAGATCGAATGGGTGCCGAACTGATGATGGTCGGTGCGGCGGCAGAGGATCGAGGCCTGCGCGTCGAGCAGCCGCGGCGCGCCGGCGCTGTCCACATCCCAGCCGGACAGGAAGCGCAGACCATGCTGGGCGCGGTCGGCGAACATCGCCGCGATCGCCTCCTGGTCGCGATGCAGGACGTTGACCCGGAAATGCGGCATCCCGCTTATCGGCGCGTGCACGCTCGCGGTGCGGTTGATGCAGACGAGCAGGCTCGGCGGATCGAGCGAGATCGAGGAGACCGCGGTCGCGGTGATCCCCATCGGCTGGCCGTCGACGCAGATCGAGATCACGTTCACCGTCGACGCGACGCGGCGCATCGCCTGGCGGAAGGTTGCGGTCAGTTCGTCGGGTTCGACCATTAGATGCCCATAGCCGCAAAGCGCCTGGAGATTGAAGCGCCTCGGATGCGTCTCCGCTCGCGGCTTCAATCAAATGCGCGCCGGCTGAAGCCCGCCAGGATCTCGGCCACCCAGCGCGCCGCGGTCAGGGCGCTGAGGTCGTTCGGGTCGAGGCTCGGATCGAATTCGGTCAGATCCACCGCGCGCACCCTCTCCTCCTCGGCAAGCCGCCGCGCGGCACGGAAGAACTCCCAGACCGGCAGGCCGCCCGGCCGCGCGCCGGGCGCGCCGGGAAGCTGGCCGCGGTCGATCACGTCGATGTCGAAGTCGACGAGGATCGCCTCGACGTGGGAGAGTCGCTCCAGCGCCTCGTCGATCGCGACCTCGATCCCCGCGTTGAGGACGGCCTCCAGATCGAACACGCCGATCCCGGCGGCCAAGGCATCCTCGTGCATCCGCCGCGTATTGGCGAATGGGGCGAGGCCGATCTGGCAGATATTGGTGCCGGGCAGGCCGTCCTCGAGCAGGCAGCGGACCGGATTGCCGTTGAGCGGCCCCCGATCGGTGTCGCGCATGTCGAAATGGGCATCGATCGTGATCAGCCCAACTTCCGTCAGCGGCACGCCCAGCCCGTGCGCGGCCGGCCGCGTCACCGCATTGTTGCCGCCGATCACGAGGGTGAGATCGTGGCGCGCGCAGCGGGCCGCGACCGCATCGCGGAGCGGCGCGAAGCCGTCCGCCGGCATCAGCCCCTGGACGGCGACGTCGCCGGCATCGTGCACGGCAACGTCCAGCTCCAGCGTCTCGACCAGATCGTAGGTGCTGATCCGCTTCATCGCCTTGCGCAAGGCGGCCGGCGCGAGGTCGCAGCGGCCCGGCGTCACCGAGCCGGCCTCCATCGGCGCACCAAGCAAGGCGACGGGCGCTTCCTCATCCGCGACAATCAGGTCGGCGATCGATTTCCAGCTCATCC
>JAFAZM010000264.1 GCA_019239785.1 Sphingomonadaceae bacterium | reverse complement strand
AACGGCAAGATGGCGGGTGCACCCGCGCGCCGCTTCGGCCGCTTCGCCATCCTCGCCCACATGTTCCTCCCCCCGCCGCGCTTCGAACCGGCGCTGGAGGCGGAGTTCCGCGACGAAAGCGTCCGCCGCTGGACCCGCGCCCGCAACGCCGCGGTGGCCCTGCTCGCGCTCGTCTGGATCTCCTATTTCGCCTGGGACTGGTTCCACGGCTTTCGCAATCAGGATTTCCGGCCGGCGCTCGACTGGATCTTCCCTTTGCGCGCGGCCGGCGTGCTCTGCATCGGCGCCACCGCGCTCATCCTGCGCCGGCGCGGCAATGCCTGGTGGCCGGTGATGGGGGCGCTTTCGGCCTGCGGCTGCGCGCTGCACCTGCTTTCGCTGGCGATGATCGCGGTCGCGCCGTTCCCCTACAATTACCTCTTTTATTATATCTGCCTGCCGATTGGGCTGATCTTCCTGTTCGGCCTGTTCCGCCTGCCGAGCCGGCTGGTCTACGCGCTGACCCTCTTCCTGCTGCTCGCCAGCTTCGCCGCTTTGATGTTCACCGAGACGACGGAGACGGTCGCGCCGAAGAACCTGCTCGAATATATGACCAAGTCGCTGTCCTACTATAATCTGGCGGCGCTCATCTCCCTCTTCTCCTTCTCCGCGATCGGCTGCGCGGTCGCGGTCGAGCTGGAGCGGACCGCGCGCGCGGCCTTCACCCGCGAGCGCGCCCTCTCCGATCGCAACGACCGGCTCGAGACCGCGCAGCGCGAGACCCGCGCCAAGACCTCGGCTTTGGTCAAGGCGAAGGACGAATTGCGCGCGCTTGCCGAGCAGCAGAATATCGCCAAGTCCAAGTTCCTCGCCGACGCCGCCCATGACCTCCGCCAGCCGATGCAGGCGCTGACCAATCTGCTCGGCGCCGCCCGCCACGCGCTCGGCCAAGGCGATGCCGCCAAAGCCGACGAGATGCTCGCGCTGGCGCAGGATGCGTCGCGGCTAACCCGGACCTCGTTCAACGCGGTGCTCGACATCTCCCGGCTGGAATCGGGCTTCGTCGAGGCGGAGCTGGCCGACGTCGACCTGCCGGCTCTGGTCGAGGAGGTCGCGGCGCTCTGCGAGGCCGATGCGCGCGAGCGCGGGGTCGCCGTGCGGCTGCGCCGGCGGCGCGGCCGGCCGATCGTCGTGCGCAGCGACCGTCATTTGCTGGGCCGGGTGATCGGGAACCTCATCGCCAATGCGGTGAAATATAGCGATCCGGCCAAAGGCGGGCGGCAGGCGGTGGTGATCGGCATCGTCTGCCTGCCGAGCCGAGTGCGGGTCGACATCGTCGACAACGGCATCGGCATCGCCGAGGCGGATTGGGCGCGGGTCTTCCGGCCTTTCGTCCAGCTCGGCAATGACGAGCGCGACCGCGAGAAGGGGGTCGGGCTCGGCCTGTCGATCGTCAACGCAATCATCCCCTTGCTCGGCGAGCACCGGCTCGACATGCGCTCGCGCGCCGGGAAGGGGACGCGCTTCTCCCTGGAGCTGCCCTACGGCACCGCCGGGGCGGAGGCGCCGGTGCGCGAGGTCACCGCGGCGCCCGGCGCGGTCGACCTCAGCGGCCTCTATTTGCTCTATGTCGAGGACGACGCCTTGGTGCGCAAATCCGCCGCGGCGATGTTCGATGCGCTCGGCCTGCTCTACGAGGCCTATGGCTCGGTCGCCGCGCTCGAAGCCGCGCTGCCGGGCTTCGAGCGCGTCCCGGACGTCCTGGTCACCGACTACCGCCTTCCCGACGGCCGCACCGCCGAGGATGTGGTGCGGCTGATCACCGCCGCGTTCGAAACCGTGCTGCCGCTGATCGTCCTCACCGGCGAGATGAAGCTCCCCGCCGAACCCTGGCTCGGCACCGGCCGCGTGCTGCGCAAACCAGTCACGCCGGGCACCCTGGCCGCGGAGATCGCCGCGGCCTGCGTGGGGGTAGGGGGATAGGGGAAGGAAGAAGAAGACCCTCACCCTGCCCTCTCCCGCGAGCGGGAGAGGGTCAGAAGGGGAAACGCCAGCGCACCCCTTCTCCCGCTTGCGGGAGAAGGCTGGGATGAGGGTCTTCTTCTTGTTCTTCTCCTTCAATGGGATGCCCTCACGCTCCCTCCGCTGCGCGGCGGCTCCCTCCCTCTCCCCAAAATGGGGGAGGGGTAGTTACGCGCTGGACCCCGCGCCCCCACCCGCTATCCTCCCGCGCCGGGGAGATCGCCAAATGGATGCGGATGCGGCCGTTGCGCGGCTCGGTTACCACCAGGAGCTGAAGCGCTCGCTGAGCCTGGCGGACCTCCTCGTCTACGGCCTCGTCTTCATCGGGCCGATCGCGCCGATCACGGTGTTCGGGATCGTGTTCAACGCCAGCCACGGGATGGTGCCGCTCGTCTATCTGGTCGGCCTGGTCGCGATGCTCTTCACCGCGCTCAGCTATATGACGATGGCGCGCGTCTATCCTCTGGCCGGCTCGGTCTACACCTATGCCGCGCGCGGGATCGGCGCGCCGGCGGGCTTCTTCGCCGGCTGGGCGATCCTGCTCGACTACCTGCTGCTGCCGACCCTCTCCAACGTGGTCTGCGCGATCGCGGTCGCGGCGCTGGTGCCCGCGATCCCGATGTGGAGCGTCGTGGTCGTGCTGCTCGCCTTCACCACCCTGGTCAATTATCTCGGCATCGAGACCACGGCGAAGGCGAACATCGCCCTGCTCCTGCTTTCCCTCATCGTGCTCGTCGCCTTCCTCGTCCTTGGCGGCATCGCCGCGGCGCGTGGCGTCGAGGGCGCCCGCCTTTCGCTGACGCCGTTCTGGAATCCGGCCGAGATCGCGCCGTCGGTCATTCTCGGCGCGGCCTCGCTCGGCGTGTTGAGCTTCCTCGGCTTCGATGCGATCTCGACCATGGCCGAGGAGGCTGCCGGCGGGCCGCCCGCGATCACCAAGGCGACGATCGTCTCGCTCTGCATCGCCGCCGCTCTGTTCGTCGCCCAGACCTGGCTCGCCTGCCTGTTCGTGCCGGGGCGGACCGCGTTCGTCGATCCGGACGGCGCTTTCTACGACATCGCCTTCCTGGTCGGCGGCTCCTGGCTCAAGTTCCTGGTCGCGGTGCCGGGGATCATCTTCGGCGCGACCGCGGGCTCGCTCGCCAGCCAGGCGGCGACGGCGCGGCTGATCTACGGCATGGCCCGCGACGGCCAGCTGCCGCGCGGGCTCGCCCACATCCATCCC
>JAFAZM010000263.1 GCA_019239785.1 Sphingomonadaceae bacterium | reverse complement strand
CGAAGGCCATCAAAGCACGGCGACGGTCGCCGATGCCGCCGCCGCCCTGGGCGTCGGGCCGGAGCGGATCGCCAAGACGCTTGCGATCCGGGCCGGCGAGGAGACCTTCCTGCTCGTCGCCCGCGGCGATGCGCGCCTCTCCAATGCGAAGTGCAAGGCCGGGTTCGGCGCCCGCCCGCGCATGCTCGGGCCGGACGAGACGCTGGCGCTGACCGGCCATCCGGTCGGCGGGGTCTGCCCGTTCGGGCTCGCCACGCCGCTGCCGGTCTATCTCGACCTGTCGCTTCAGGCGTTCGACCTCGTCTATCCGGCCGCCGGCTCGCGCACCTCCTCGGTCGCGCTCACGCCTGAGCGCCTGTTCGCGCTGGTGGGATCGCGCTGGGTCGATCTGTGCACCGTGCCGGAGGGAGAGGCCTCTTAGAGCAGCAACTTCACCGCTCATCCTGAGTAGCCGGTGAGCTTGTCGAACCGGCGTATCGAAGGACGGACTGGGCTCGAGCCGGTCCTTCGATACGGGCCTTCGCCAAGCTCAGTCCCTACTCAGGATGAGCGGCCAAGATTGTGCCTCCCAAAACGTCGAAGCCCTCCAGCAGCCAGGGGGGGGCTGCTGGAGGGCTCCTCATACGCCCCGGCGCGTCTCTCTCAATCGGCAACCGGTCTGGCAAAATCTCAACGGATTATCCGCTCGCCGGTTCCGATAGCGGATCGCGCCGGCGAATGCAAGAACAAAAATGGAACGATTCAGAGGATTGGGCGGAACGAATCCGGATCGGCCTGGCGCCACCAGCAGCCGGGCGGCAGCCTCGGATCGACATCGTCGCCGAGCAAGGCGCCTTCCGCGAGGAAGGGGTAGATCTCGTCCATCTGCTTCATCTCGGCGACGTTGACCCGCTGGCGCAGATGCCAGGGCCGGAACTCGTCCGGCGAATCCAGGCCGGCCGCGACCACCATCTCGTGCAGCGCCCGCAAGGTGGCGCGATGGAAATTGGCGACCCGTTGCGCCTTCTCCTCGACGACCAGCGCCCGCTGGCGTGCCTTGGACTGGGTGGCGACCCCGGTCGGGCAGGTGTCGGTGTGGCAGCGCATCGACTGCACGCAGCCAAGCGAGAACATGAAGGCCCGGGCCGCATTGCACCAGTCGGCCCCAAGCGCCGCGTTCATCGCGATCGCCGCGCCCGAGGCGACCTTGCCCGAGGCGGCGAGCTTCACCCGCCCCTTGAGCCCGGTGCCGACCAGGGCATTGCGGGCGATGATCAGGCCTTCCCGGAGCGGCATGCCGACCCGGTCGGAAAGCTCGCTGGGCGCGGCGCCGGTGCCGCCCTCGGCGCCGTCGATGACGATGAAATCGAGATGCACGCCGCTGCGCAGCATCGCCTTCATCACCGCGAACAATTCGTGCGGATAGCCGACGCAGAGCTTGATCCCGACCGGCTTGCCGCCGGCCAGGTCGCGCAGCCGCGCAGCGAAATCGACCAGTTCGGCCGGCGTGGTGAACGCGCTGTGGCAGGCCGGCGACTGGCAGTCGCAGCCCTCCGGCACGTCGCGGGTCTCGGCGATCTCCCGGCTGACCTTGGCGCCGGGGAGCAGGCCGCCATGGCCGGGCTTGGCGCCCTGGCTGAGCTTGATCTCGACCATCTTCACCTGGTCGAGCGCGGCCCGGTCGCGGAAGCGCTCGGGGTCGAAGCGGCCCTCGCGGTCGCGGCAGCCGAAATAGCCCGAGCCGATCTCCCAGACGATGTCGCCGCCATGCTTCTGATGGTAGGGCGAGAGCCCGCCCTCGCCGGTATCGTGATAGAAGCCGCCGATCTTCGCGCCCCAGTTCAGCGCCTCGATCGCATTGGCCGAGAGCGCGCCGAAGCTCATCGCCGAGATGTTGAGCCGCGAGGCCTGGTAGGGCCGGGCGCACTGGTCGCCGCCGACCGTCACCCGCGTCTCGGCCGGCGCGGCCGCGCGCGGCGCCATCGAATGGGCCAGCCACTCATATTCGCCCTAATAGACGTCGAGCTCGGTGCCGAACGGATGCGCGTCCTCGGCGGCATGGGCGCGGGCATAGACCAATTCCCGCTCGTCATGGCTGAACGGCCGCCCCTCGAGGTCGCTCTCGACGATATAGGCGCGCAGGAACGGCCGCAGCCATTCGAAGAACCAGCGCGCCCGCGCGGTCAGCGGATAATTGCGGCGCAGCGAATGATGGGTCTGGACGAGGTCCCAGAGGCCGATCAGCGCCAGCGGGCCCGCGATCACCAGTCCCCAGAGCAGACGCTGATGATGATCGAGCCCGAAGCCCAGCAGCAACGCACAGGCCAGCAGGGTGAGGAGCAGCAGGCAGTTCCGCTGCAGCGGCTTGTCCGTGAAGAGCGCCGCGCCGATGCTGCCTGTCGCCATAGCGGTCTCCCCGAGTCGAACGCGGCCAGCCTAAGCGGAAATCCTGCGGCTGCCAGTCCCCTGCCGCCGCTCCCCCCGGCAGGCGCCGCACATGCGTGACTCGACAGCCATACCACTGGAACATATATAGAACGCGTGTCCCAGCTCAACGTCCAGCAGAAGCTCGCCATTCTTGCCGACGCCGCCAAGTACGATGCCTCCTGCGCCTCGTCGGGCAGCAAGACGCGCGACAGCCGCGGCGGCAAGGGGATGGGCTCGAGCGCGCCCGGCATGGGCATCTGCCATGCCTATGCGCCGGACGGCCGCTGCATCTCGCTCTTGAAGATCCTGCTCACCAATAGCTGCATCTTCGATTGCCATTATTGCATCAACCGGAAGAGCTCGAACGTGCGGCGGGCGCGGTTCACGGTCGAGGAGGTGGTCGGCCTCACCCTCGCTTTCTACAAGCGCAATTATATCGAGGGCCTGTTCCTCTCCTCCGGCATCATCCGCTCGCCCGACTACACGATGGAGCGGATCGTCGAGGTCGCCCGGCGGCTGCGCGAGGCGCACGATTTCCTCGGCTATATCCATCTGAAGACGATCCCCGACGCCGACCCCGCGCTGGTCCACGCGGCCGGCCTCTATGCGGACCGGGTCTCGATCAACGTGGAGCTGCCGACCCGCGCCGGCCTCGCCCGGCTCGCGCCCGAGAAGGACGGCGCGCGGATCGAGGCGGCGATGGGCGAGATGAAAAGCGCGATCGCCGACGGCGCGGACGCCAAGGCGCGCTACGCCTCCGCGCCCGCCTTCGCGCCGGCCGGCCAGTCGACGCAGATGATCGTCGGCGCCGATGCCGCGACCGACGCTGCGATCGTCGGCCGCGCGGCAAGGCTCTACGACCGCTTCCGGCTGCGGCGGGTCTATTATTCGGCTTTCTCGCCGATTCCCGAGGCAAGCGCGGTCCTGCCTCTGGTCCGCCCGCCGCTGCTGCGCGAGCATCGGCTCTACCAGGCGGACTGGATGCTGCGCTTCTACGGCTATTCGAGCGCGGAGGTGGCGAGCGCCGCCGAGCCTTCCGGCAATTTCGCGCTCGACATCGATCCCAAGCTCGCCTGGGCGCTCGCCAATCGCGACACCTTTCCGGTCGACGTCAACCGCGCGCCGCGCGAGCGCCTGCTGCGCGTGCCCGGGCTCGGCGTGAAGGCGGTCGATGCGATCCTCGCCGCCCGCCGCCTGCGCCGGCTGCGGCTCGAGGATCTGGCGCGGCTGACCCATAGTATCGCGAAGCTGCGCCCCTTCCTGATCGCCGCGGACTGGCGGCCGACCGCGCTCGCCGACCGGCTGCAGCCGGTGGCCCGCGCCAGGCCCGAACAGCTGGAGCTGTTCTCCGCCTGATGCGCACCGTCCTGCTCGAGGCCGAGGACGATTTCGAAGGCTGGCGCGCCGCGGCCCGGGCCCTGGCCGCGGCCGGTGTCCCGGCGGCCGAGGTGGATTGGCAGGTGGCCGGCGCCGCACCGGGCCTGTTCGGCGGCGAGGCGTCGCCACTGCCCGCTGCGCCGCCTTTCCCCGTGCCGCGTGCCTTCGTCGAGCTCGCCGAGCGCGCGATCCTGCACCGGGATCCGGAGCGCTTCGCGCTGCTCCATGCGATGCTGCTCAGGCTGCGCGACGATCCCCGTGCGATCGACGACCATGCCGATCCACTGCTGCACCGGCTGGAGGCGATGGCCAAGGCGGTGCGGCGCGACATCCACAAGCTGCACGCCTTCCTCCGCTTTCGCGAGATCGAGACGCCCGAGCGGCCGCGCGCGATCGCCTGGTTCGAGCCCGACCATCATGTGCTGCGCGCCGCCGCGCCCTTCTTCCTGCGCCGCTTCCCGAACATGGCCTGGTCGATCCTGACGCCGGACCTGTCGCTGCACTGGGACGGCGCGGTCCTGCGCGAGGGGCCGGGCGCGACCAAGGCCGACGCGCCGTCCGGCGATCCGGTCGAGGAGGTCTGGAAGACCTATTATGGCGCCATCTTCAACCCGGCCCGCGTCAAGATCGGCGCGATGCTGAAGGAGATGCCGCGCAAATATTGGAGAAACATGCCCGAGACCGCGTTGGTGGGGGAGCTGGTCAGGAGCGCGCAGGCGCGGGAGACTCGGATGGTCGCGGCGGCGGCAAAGGTCACGGGCGACAATGCGGAAAAAGCCTGGGCGTCGATCCGGGCCGAGGCGATGCACTGCACCCGTTGCGACCTCTATAGATGCGCGACCCAGACCGTGTTCGGCGAGGGCCCGCTCGACGCCGCGATCCTCTTCGTCGGCGAGCAGCCGGGCGACCAGGAGGATCTTGCCGGCAAGCCCTTCGTCGGCCCGTCCGGGCAGCTCTTCGACCGGGCGCTGGAGGAGGCGGGGGTCGACCGCAAGCGCACCTACGTCACCAATGCGGTGAAGCATTTCAAGTTCGTCCAGCGCGGCAAGAGGCGGATCCACGACAAGCCCAATGGCGGCGAGATCGCGGCCTGCCGCTGGTGGATCCAGCAGGAGCTGGCCCTGATCCGGCCGCCGGTGACGGTCGCGCTCGGCGCCACCGCGGCGCGCTCCCTGTTCGGCAAGGCGGTGACCATCTCGGCGCTGCGCGGCCGCGGCCACGCTCTCCCCCAGGGCGGCGAGGCCTGGGTGACCGTTCATCCGAGCTTCCTGCTTCGCGTCCGGGACGACCGCGAGGCGGAATATGCGAAGTTCGTCGAGGACCTCGCCAGGATCGGCGAGCGCGCGAAAGCGCTGGCGCGCTGAGCGTGGTGCGATGGGTTGGAATCGTTGCGGCGACCCCGGCGAAGGCCGGGGTCGCAAAGACGAAGTGGATCAGTCGAAACGCAGCATGCCTGGAGTGTTTCAGAGGAGTCGTTCGATCACGTCCTTGAGCAGCACGCCGAGCAGGAGCGCGCCGGCGAGGATCATCAGCAGGGTGCGGAGCATCGCCACGCCGCCCCGGCTGGTGCGCGCGAGCGAGGAGACGAAGATCAAGACGACGCCGCAGGCGACCAGCGCATAACCGAAGAATTGATTGAGCGGACCGTGCTCGGTGAACTGGACGATCCCGCCGATGAAGATGGCGACGATCGCAAGGGTAAAGCCCGAGACGATGACTTCGCGATCCGCGAAAGAGGACATTGGGTGAAGCCCCGCAAAAAAACGTTCGCCCATCGATAGGCGACACGTCTTTATCAGGACTTAATCGTACGTGGAGTCAACAGACGGCGTCGGGATAAAGTAAAGATGAGCAAGGTTCAGCCGGCGCCGCCGCCCCCGCCCGCCCAGCGGACCACGTCGGCATGGACCCGGTCCAGGCCGCGCGCGCCGCGGCCGAGCACGACGTCGTGGAAGCGGCGCAGGTCGAAGCGGCGGCCGAGCACGCGTTCGGCGTAACGCCTGGCGCCGGCGATTCGGTCGTAGCCGAGCATGTAGGACAGCGACTGGCCCGGCGTCGCGATATAGCGGTCGACCTCCACCGCGATCTCCGCGTCGGACAAAGCGGTGTGCTGCCGCATGAAAGCGATCGCGCGGGCCCGGCTCCAGCCATGCAGGTGCAGGCCCGGCTCGACGATCAGCCGGCTCGCCGCCCAGAGATGCTTCGCCATCATTCCGGCCCGGTCGATACGCCCGCTGTAGAGATGCATCTCGTCGGCGACATACTCGGAATAGAGCGCCCAGCCTTCGGCGAAGCCGCTGTTGAACGCGCCCACCGGCAGGTCGAGCGCCGCCTGCGCATGGTGGCCCGGCAGGGTTTCGTGGAAGGCGATCACCTCCGCCATCAGCCGCCGCTCCTGCGGACGCGAGAGATTGATCACATAGGCCGCCGGCCGGCCGTTCTGGGCCGGACGGTAGAAGCCCGCCGCGGCCGAGGCTTCGGCGGCGGCCGGCAGCGCCTCGACCGTCACCGGATGGGCGGCGCGGCCGAGGAACATGAGCGGCATCGCCGCGCCGGCGCGCGCGATCGCGGCGCGCGAGATTTCGGTCAAGCGCGCGGCGGTGAAGCCCGGCTCGCGCAGCGCCCGCAGCCGCGCGAGCAGCCGCGGCAGCCGGGCTCGGTCGATCCGATAGAGCCGCGCCAAATCGTCCCCGCTCGCGCGCAGCAGCCGCCGGCCGATCGCCTCGATCTCGGCGGGCGGCAGGTCGACCGAGGTGAAGTAACGGACCGACTGGCGGAAGCAGTGCGGCCCGTCCGCGGTGCCGCTGAGGCCGGCAGAGCCGCTCGCGCGCGGCAGATAATGGCCGCGCAGGAAATCGCGATACTGGGCCACGGCCGGCGCGATCCGGTCGGCGAACAAGGCGCGCCAGGCCGCACGCGTTTCCGGCGCCACGTCCGCGCGGAGCGGGGGCGGCCCGGCCTGCAACGCCCGGACGAGATCGTCCAGCTCGGCGAGCACACGCTCGACGACGATGCGCGGCGCTGCCCGGGCAGGCTCGCGGTCCGCCTCAGCGAGCGCGGCCTCGTCGGCCTGCAGCGCGGCGGGGGCGCTTTCCCAATGCGTGATCGCCGCGCGCGCGGCCTCGTCCGGCACGTCGGTGAGCGCCTGCCATTCGCGCTGCCAGCCCATCTGCCAGCCGAACAATTGGTTGAGGTAGCGAAGGTCGGTGCGGCAGCCGGTGAGGCCCGCGCCGCCGAAGCCCGCTCCGGCCTCGACCGGCTCCGCCTGGGCGGCGGCCGGGGCCAGAGCGAAGCAGAGAAGGGCGACGAACGCGCCCCCCCGCCTCACAGGCGGACCAGCATCTTGCCGATATTGGCGCCGCTGAACAGGTCGAGGAAGGCCTGCGGCGCGGCCTCGATCCCCTCGCGCACCGTCTCGCGCGAGGTCACCTGGCCGCTTGCGATCCAGCCGCCCATGTCGCGGTAGAAATCGGCGATCTCGGACAGGTAGTCGGTGTAGATGAAGCCCTTGATCGTGATCCGCGAGCCGATGATCCGGAGCAGGTTGCGGAAGCTGTGGCTCGAGCCACTGTTATAATCCTCGATCATGCCGCAGATCGCGAACCGCGCCCGCTGCCGCGCCGCGCCGAGCGCGGCGTCGAGATGGTCGCCGCCGACATTGTCGAAATAGACGTCGATCCCGTCCGGCGCCGCGTCGGCAAGCAATTTCGCGATCGGGCCGGACTTGTAGTCCAGCGCCGCATCGGCGCCGAGCGAGAGCACCCATTCGCATTTCTCGGCGCCGCCGGCGGCGCCGATCACCTTCATGCCCTTCGCCTTGGCGATCTGCACCACCGCCGAGCCGACCGCGCCGGCCGCGGCCGAGACGAAGACGATGTCGCCCTCCTTCGCCTCGGCGACGCGGAGCAGGCCGAAATAGGCGGTGCCGCCGGTCAGGCCGAGATTGCCGAGCCATTGATGGTCCGGGACCGGCAATGGCGGCAGCTTGTTGAAGGCCTCCGCCGGCCCGGCGGCGGCCTCGCGCCAGCCGAGCATGTGGAAGACCTTGTCGCCGACCGCGAGGCTGGGCGCGCGGCTCTCGACCACGGTGCCGACCGCGCCGCCCTGCATCGGCTCGCCGAGCGCGAATGGCGGAACGTAGGATCTCACGTCGTTCATCCGGCCGCGCATATAGGGGTCGACCGAGAGCCACTGATTCTCGACCCGCGCCCAGCCGTCCTGCAGCTCGGGCAGAGCCGCCTCCTTCAGCGCGAAATTGTCCATGGTCGGCAGGCCGGTGGGCCGCGACATCAGATGCCAGGCGCGGGTCGTGCTCATCATCTTCTCCCTCTCCGGCGCAGCTTCGCTGTTATGAACGGGAGAGTCAAAAAGCCCCCCGCCGGCGCGGGGCCGGCGGGGGCGGTTCGGGAGGGGTGCCCGCGATTTCCGAGAAAGGGTTTCGGCCGCGGCCCCCCTCCCCGCCTCTCCCCGAAACGGGAAGGGCGCGTTCGGTTCACTCCTCGTCGGGATAGGTGCCGGCGAAGCTGCGGTTGAGCACGTGCGGCCCGGGCACGCCGCGATGCTCGCGCTCGAACAAGGCGCGGCTCCGATTCTCCTCCTGCCAGCGGCTTTGCGCCTCCTCGGCCGGAATGGTGAGCACGATCTTGTCGTCGACGCTTGCGATCCAGGCGCAGGGAATGGTGTGATGGACGCCGCCCGCCTCCGGATCGCTTCGGGTCAGGACGATGCGGTCGCCGCGCGTGCAGTCGACGATGCCGACATGGCCGCCGTCGGAACCCTTCACCTCCATATGCTCCTTCACCCGGCCGAGCGCGGCGCGCTGCTCCCCACGGCGCTGACGCCATTCGCCGAATTCGCGATCGAAGCGCGACTGATGCTCGCGCCGATATTCGTCATAGTCGCGGTCGAATTCGTCCATCTGACGCTGGCGCCAGTCGGAATAATGCGGATCGTGGCGCTGCCGCGCCCGCTCGGCCCGCTGCTGGAACGAGAAGTCGTACGCCGATCTCCCGAGCATCGAGGCGCCGTAGCGACGATCCCCGCGGTCGGCGCGCTCGAAGCGCGGCTCCTGGCGCTCGGCATCGAGCCCCGGCCCGCCATAGCGATAGTCGCTGGCGGCCGCGTCCGGGCCGTACCAGCCGCCGCCGGCGCCGTAGCGCGATTCATCGCCGGAATCGTCGCCGGGCCCGTCATAGGGGCGCGCGCCGAGCCGGTGCGGGCGCGGGATCTGGTTGCCCCAACCGCCGCCGAAGCCGTCGTCGCCGCGCCATTCGGGGCCGCGCCCGGCGCGCTCCTCGCGTTCGCCGCGTTCGCGCCAGCCTCCGCGCCGGCGGTCGTCATTGGCCATCGTCTCTCTCCTTGCCGAGGGCGTTGAAATGCCCCCGCAAAACGAAAGGGTGCGGGAAGACGTTCCGGACGCGAAAGACGGCCCGTGACCGGGCGGCGGCAGGGGGAGAGACCGATCAGCGGCGGGGCGGCGCCGGCGTGAAGCGCCAGCGCTCGCCGCCGGCGCATTTGATCCCGGCAAGGGTCGCGGTGCCGCCGGCGGCGAGCGTGGCGAGCAGGCGGGCCACCTCCTCGCCGCGCGGCGCGCCGCCGCTCATCTCGCTGAGGATGCCGACGACCAGCCGCCGCCTCAGCTCGGCGGGAAGGCCGGCGGGATCGAGGGTGCAGAGCTCGGGCGCCGCCTCGACCCGTTCGTCCCAAAGCCGCTCGGTCATCCATTCCACCGCCTGCTCGGCTTCGGCGAGGGCGCCGGCGCTGCGCGCGAGCGCGGTCGGATCGAGCCAGCCGGCCTCGGCGAGGCGGCGGCGGACGCGGGTGCGGTCGAAGCGCGGATCCTCGTTGCTCGGATCGAGCAGCGCGGCGAGCCCGGCGGCGCGGACGATCGCGGCAAGCTCCTCGCGCCGCCAGCCGAGCAATGGCCGCACCACCGGCGGATTGACCGCGCGGATGCCGGACAGGCCGGCGAGCCCGGCTCCGCGCACCAGCCGCATCAGCATGGTCTCGGCCTGGTCGTCGAGATGGTGGGCGGTGGCGACGAAGGCGGCATCGATCTCGGCGAGCCAGTCGGCGAGCAGGGCGTAACGGCGCTCGCGCGCATTCGCCTGGAGGTTGGCGGTCGCCGCCATCTCGGCGCGCAGCGTGCGGTGCGGAACGCCGAGCTCGGCGCAGACCCGGGCAACGAACGCCGCCTCGGCCGCGCTTTCCGGGCGCAGACCATGGTCGACGGTCGCCGCCGCGATCCGCCCCGGCCAGGCCGAAGCGGCGAGCAGGAGCAAGGCGAGACTGTCCGGTCCGCCGGAGACGGCGACGCCGAGCTTTTCCGGCGCGCCGCCGATCAGCGCTTCGAGATCGGCGCGGAAGCGGGCGACCTGCTCCTCCATGCCGCCCTTCTTACTGCGCTCGCGCGGGCCGTGGAAATCTTCTATCCCGCCCGTGGGGAGACGGACGATGCAGAAGCTGCGCAGGGTGAGCCGCCGGTCCTTCCTGGCGCGGGTCGCCGGCGCCGGCGCTGCGGCCGGCGCCCTGCTCATGGTCACCGGGGAAGCGCGGGCCTTCCAGGAAAGCGACACCGACAGCGGCGCCAGGGCCGATGCGGCCGGCCATGGCCGCGGCCGGACCGGCGAGAGCGACGGCGACCCGACCGACCCCGCCGGCTATGGGCGCCCGCGCAGCGGCTGCACCGATGGCGACAGCGGCACCAACGGCGATCCGGCCGGGCGGGGGCGCTGCGCGACCGGCGAGAGCGATTCCGACAGCGGCGCCAATGCCGACGCCGCCGGCCATGGCCGGCCGCGCACCGGGATCAGCGACGGCGACAGCGGCCCGGCCGGAGATCCGGCCGGCCGCGGGCGCGGCCGGGGCAGCTGCAACGACCGCGACCGCGGCCCCGCCGCCGATCCGCCCGGACATGGGCGCCGCTGCCGCAGGCGCTGAGGCCCCGACATGCCTTTGATCCGGATCCATCCGGGGCCGAAAGGTTTACGGCTTCCCATGGGGAAGAAATATGTTAACCTCATTCCGGCTGTATGTAAGGCTTAAGGGGAAGAGAGCGCCATGACACCGACACGCAAGCTTAGCCGCCGATCCTTTCTCGCCACGGTCGCCGGCACGGCCGCCGCCGCGGGCGCGATCGGCCTCATCGGCACGGATCCGGCCGAAGCGCAGAGCGGCTGCACCGATTCCGACAGCGGCGAATATTCCGACCGCGCCGGCAACGGCCGTCATTGCGGCAGCCGCCGCTCGGGCTGCACCGATTCCGACAGCGGCCGCTATTCGGACCCGCCGGGCAACGGCCGCTGCCGCCGCCGGCCGGCGCGTTCCGGCTGCACCGATTCCGACAGCGGCCGCTATTCCGACCCGCCGGGCAACGGCCGCTGCCGTCGCCGCCGGTCGTGCACCGACTCCGACACCGGCCGCTATGCGGACGGCGTGGGCCGCGGCCGCCGCTGCTGATCCGGACGCCGGCGGGTGCGCGAACCCGCCGGCGCCTTTCCCTGCTGAGCGATCTGTCGGCAGGTGCTTGCGCCTAGCCGAAATGAGGTAGACTATGCCTTCTTCGTAAGCGGGAGGCGTGGATGAAAACGACGCGCAGGCTCAGCCGGCGCTCCTTCATGAACCGGGTGATCGGCGGCGTCGCCGCCGGCGGCGCGCTCGGGCTGATCGGCGGCGAGGCGAGAGCCTGGCAGCCGCCTTATACCGGCATCACCGACAGCGACACCGGCTCGAACAGCGACAATGCGGGCTATGGCCGGGGCGGCAACCGCGCCGTCTCCGACAATGACAGCGGCCCAAATGCCGATCCGGCCGGCCACGGCCGCAACACCCGCGGCAGCACGCAGCCGCAGAACGGGATCACCGACGGCGACGCCTCCGACCCCAGAGGCAATGGCCGCGGCGGCTATACCGGCTATTCGGACAGCGATTCAGGGCCCAACGCCGACAGCTCGGGCCATGGCCGACGCGGGCGCAACGCCTATACCGGCTACACCAACAGCGACGGCTACGACCGGGCCGGCTACGGCCGCAACACCTCCCACACGATGAACGACGGCGACAGCGGCCCCTATGCCGACCCGCCCGGCAACGGCCGCGGCAACACCCGCTTCCGCTGCACGGACAGCGACAGCGGCAACGGCGCCGATCCCGGGGGACAGGGACGGCATTGCCGGCCGCGATAGGGAATAGACTATCCTCCGCGTGGGCGAAACTCAGGGGGAGGAAATCAGGGCAGCGGATATTTCAGACCCGACGCGCAGTTGAACAAAACCGCGCGCTCGTCCGGGCCGACCAGGCCTTGCGCCAGCGCCTCGCGCCAGGCCGCGAGCGTGGCCGCGCCCTCGGGGCAGAGCAGCAGGCCGTCCTCGCGCGCCGCATCGCCAAGCGCCGTGGCGATCGCCTGCTCCGAAACCGCGATCGCGAAACCGTTGCTCTCGCGCACCGCGGCGAGGATCAGGAAATCGCCGATCGCGCGCGGCACCCGGATTCCGGCCGCCGCCGTCGCCGTATGCTCCCAGCGCTCCGCATGGGCCGCGCCGTCGCGCCAGGCCCTGACGATCGGTGCGCAGCCTTCCGCCTGGACCGCGACCATGCGCGGCCGCGCGGCGCCGATCAGGCCGAGCGCCTCCAGCTCGGCGAAGCCTTTCCACATGCCGATCAGCCCGGTGCCGCCGCCGGTCGGATAGAAGATCACGTCGGGCAGCGCCCAGCCGGACTGGAGGGCGAGCTCGAGGCCCATCGTCTTCTTGCCCTCGATCCGATAGGGCTCCTTCAGCGTCGAGAGGTCGAACCAGCTTCCCGCCGCTGCCCCCGCCGCGACGAGCGCGCCGCAATCGTCGATCAGCCCGTCCACCAGATGGACCTCGGCGCCGTGCACGCGCATCTCGCCGATGTTCACCGCCGGGGTGTCGCCGGGGCAGAAGAGCTCGACCTGGATCCCGGCGCGGGCGCCATAGGCGGCGAGCGCGGCGCCGGCATTGCCGTTGGTCGGCATCGCGATGCGGCGGACGCCGAAGGACGCCGCCATCGACACCGCCATGGCGACGCCGCGCGCCTTGAACGAGCCGGTCGGCAGCCGGCCCTCATCCTTGACGATGAGGGCAGCCGGATCGGCGCCGGCTGCGGCGGCGACGCGCGGCAGCGCGACCAGCGGCGTCTCGCTCTCGCCGAGGCTGACGATCTGCGCCGCGTCCCGTACCGGCAATATCTCGCGCCAGCGCCACATGTCGGCCGGCCGCCCGGCGAGCGCCTCCCGAGTCAGCCGCCCCCCCGCCGCATCGAGATCGTAGCGGACCAGCAGCGGCCGCCCCGCCGGCGACAGATTGTGCAGCGCGCCGGCAGCGACGCGCTCGCCGGTCGCGCTGCATTCGAGATGGGTGACGAAGCTTCTGGGGTCCGGACTCATCAAGTCGGGCAATGCGCGTCGTTGCGGGCCTGGGGCAGGCGGCGGCGGATTTCGTCGCGCATGTTCGAATAGACCTGGGCGAGCTCGTCATAGACGCGGCAGGCCTCGGGCCGGCGGTTGAGCCGGGTCAGCGCCTGGCCGAGATAGAAGAGGCTGTCGGGCGCGCGCTCGCCGCGCGGATTGTCCTGGTAGTTGGCGAGCAGGATGCGGGCCGCGGTCGCCGGCTTGTTGTCGTCGAGATAGGCGCGGCCCTGGAGGTTGCGCATCCAGCTCGTCCAGCGCGTGTTCGGGAAGCGCGTCGCCGCAGCCTCGAGCGCGGCCTCCGCCTCGGCATATTGGTGCTGGCTCCAGAGCCGGAAGCCGGCATTGTAGGCGCCCTCGGCGTCGGCGGGGCTGGTATTGTCGGGCGCGGGCGGCGGCGCCGCGTCGGGCGCCGGCTCGGCCGGGCGTGGGCGCGGCCGGCTCGGCTCCGCAGCGGCAGGCGGCGGGGGCTCGGCCGCGACGGCGCGAACCGGCGCCTCGAGCCGCTCGATCCGGCCGCTCAATTCGGCGCGCAGCCGGCCGATCTGCTCCTCGAGCGCGCTGCTGCGGTGGCCGGCTTCCTCGATCTGGCCGGTCAGGGTGCGCAATTGCGCCTCGATCGCATCGACTCGCGCCGAGAGGTTCGCAAGCGCATCGCCCGAGACATTGCCGCCGGGCGCGGCGCCCTGCTGCGGGCTGATCTCCGGCTCGACGAACTGGGCGTTGCCGCCGGGGAAGACCCGGCGCTGCACCGCGCGCAATTCCTGCTCGACCCGGGTCACCCGCTGGTCGAGCGAGCCGCCCCGCGACGCTTGCGCCGACAGCGAGGCCGGCGCGGCGACGCCGGCCAGGAGGACAAGGCCGAGAAGATAAAAACGCATGGCAATCCCCGCATCCCGAATTGGACGCATGATATGGAAGGTTGACGCGGCTCGCCAGCCTTAAGCGACGAAACTATTGCCCCTGCGGCGGCGCGACCGGCGGCGGCGCAGGGGCCGCGGGAGCCGGCGCGGCCGGAGCCGGCGGCGCGGCCCGGGCGCGCGCGGCCAGGTCTTCCGGCTTGAGGCTGACATTCTGGATGGTCTGCTCGGTCGGCAGCAGCGGGCCGAGGTCGGTGGCGCCGACCAGAGCGTGCAGATTCTGCGGCCGGCCGGTGTGGATCACCGGGTGCTGGGCGGTGGCGGGGACCTGGTAGCGGTCGCCGGCGGCCATCGTGCCCATGAAGATGGTCGCGCCACCCGGGCCTTCGCTGATCCGGAGCCAGGCGTCGCCGGTCGCGACCAAGGTCACCGGCTGGCCCGCGGCCGCCAGCGGCGGCGGCGCGGCGGGATGCGGCGCGGCCTGTTGCGGCGGCGCCTGCGTCACCGGCACCTCCACCGGCGGCGCCCGGCCGGCGCCGTCGTCGAGCGTGCTGCGCCAGACCAGGTAGGCGGCGACCAGGATGGCGAGGAAGATGGCGGCGAAGACCAGGGACTTGGGCGGCACCCGGGCGGGATCGGCCTGGGCATAATATTCGGGCGCGGCGGCACGCATGCTCGGCCCGCCGATATGCTCGCGCAGATTGCGCGCCAGCGCCGCGCCGTCGAGCCCGATCGCATTGGCATAAGAGCGGGTGAAGCCGACCGCATAGGTGGTCGCCGGCAGCGCGTCCCATTCCTCGCGCTCGATATGCTGGAGATGGCGGATCGGGATGCGGGTGCGGCTGGCGACGTCGTCCAGGCTCATGCCCTTCGCCTCGCGCGCGCGCCGGAGTTGCCCGCCGATGGAAGAATCGTCTGCGCTGCCGAGATCGTCCTGCCCGTTCATGGCTTCCCTGTTCGCGTCCTGCACAATTTAGTCAACCGAAGCCGCGGAACATGTCGGCGATCCGAGACGCGACGCGGACCGGCACCGGGCCTCAGGCGATCGACACATTGTGCGCTTCCGCCCAGGCGGTCAGCGCGCCCCGGAAATCGGCAGGAGGCTTCCTGAGCAGGCGGCCGACCGCGGCTTCGCACGCTTTGGCGTCGAGCGAGCGGATCATCGCCTTGACCGGCCCGACCCCGACCGGCGTGATCGACAGGCGCCTGATGCCGATCCCGATCAACGCCATCGCCTCCAGCGTGCGCCCGCCCATCTCGCCGCAAACACCGACCGGCACGTTCGCCGCATCCGCCGCCTTCGCGATCCGCTTCAGGAAGCGCAGGATCGCCGGCGAGAGCCAGTCGTAGCGCTCGGC
>JAFAZM010000300.1 GCA_019239785.1 Sphingomonadaceae bacterium | reverse complement strand
GCCCGCGGTCGCCCGCCATATGAGCGTCACCGGCGGATAATGGATTGGACGACCATCGCCTGGATCGCCGCCCTGATGGCGATCGCGGCGGCGCTTTATTCCTCGGTCGGCCATGGCGGGGCCTCGGCCTATCTCGCGATCATGGCGCTCGCCGGAGTGGCGCCGGAGACGATGCGGCCGACCGCACTGGCGCTGAACCTCGTCGTCGCCGGGCTCGGCGCCTTCCGCTACTGGTATCGCGGGCAGACCAATCTCAAGCTGCTGCTCGCCTTCGCGGCGACGGCGACGCCCGCGGCCTTCATCGGCGGCTGGGTCCATCTGCCGCCGGACTATTACCGCTTCCTGGTCGGCGCTTTGCTCTGGGCCTCGGCGCTACGGCTGTTCTGGCAGCCGAAGCAGCTCGCTTATCGGAAGGTCCATACGCCGTCCTTTGCGATCACCCTGCCGGCCGGGGCGGCGCTCGGCCTGCTCGCCGGCCTGACCGGCACCGGCGGCGGCATCTTCCTGAGCCCTTTGATCATCCTCTTCGCCTGGGAGACGCCGCGCCACACGTCGGGCGTCGCCGCGGGCTTCATCCTGCTGAACTCGATCGCCGGGCTCGCCGGCAATTTCGCGGCGGTGCGTGCGCTCCCGGCCGAGATGCCGTTCCTGATCGCAGCGGTGGCGGCGGGCGCCCTGCTCGGCACCTGGCTCGGCGTCGAGCGGCTGCCGCGCGAACGGCTGCTGCAGGCGCTCGGCCTCGTGCTGATCGTCGCCGGCTACAAATTGATCTTCGCATGAGGATCCTCGTCCTTGCCGGCGGCGAGGGCCGGCGGATTGGCGGCCTCAAGCCGCAGCGCCTGCTCGGCGGCGAGAGCCTCCTCGACCGCGCCCTGCGCTTCGCCCGCGCCTGGTCGGACGAAGTCGAGGTGGCGGACGGCGGGAGCGACGCACCCGGCATCGGCGGGCCGCTTGGGGCCGTCGCCGGGGCGCTCGCCAAAGGCGGCGACTTTCTCACCATTGCCTGCGACATGCCGTTCCTGCCGCATGATCTGGCCGAGCGGCTTGCCCGAACGGAAGCGGCGGCTGCTTTGGCGGAAAGCGGCGGCCGGCTGCATCCGGTCTGTGCGCTCTGGCGTGCCCGCGCCGCCGACGGTCTCGCCGCATATCTGGCAACCGGCCGCCGCTCGCTGCACGGCTTCGCCGAAGCGGTGGGGTATGAGGCGGTCGAATGGGGAACGGACCCGGTCGACGCCTTTTTCAATATTAACGACGAAGACGATCTGGCGCGCGCTGAAGCCATGCTTTCTAACGCCTTGTAGGAAAAGTGAAAAGCTCCAAGAAAAGGAGGTGGTCCGCTGCCGCAGGTGGCGGTGGAAGGGCGGCGCGCGGAAGGTTCATTCTCGGTCGATTATTGGGCCCTCTAATGCAGAAGTACTCAGAGTCGGCGGAACCGTTCACATGCAATCCCAAGCCACGCCTCGATAGGGGAAGGCGTGGAGACTAGAATGGGCAGCCCTACAGCCGTGACGTCGCTACGGCGGGAGAGTCCATGACCACAAACCGAAGAAGCGAGGCGCTCCGCGCTTCCGAGGGGGGACGAAAGTCGTACGATAATCTGTTGGGCCTGAGGCCCGTGGTGATCACCTTGGCTAGTTCACTGTCAGATTGGGGGTGGTCGACTCACATCATCTATAGTTTGTGGACATTTACAGACATCAGGCAGGAGCCAGATCGCTGAGCCCGATGACGCCGCCGCCAATAACGCGAAGATAATGATGGTTAGCGCGCGAAGTTTGAACTCAGCCAGTCGCTTCCGGCCATCTGCGTTTGGCGCCCTCAATGATTCGATGTAACCCTTGAGGCCACCAGTCTCAGGTGGTGATTGTGGCGGTGTTGCCCCGTGCTTTGTGACCATAAACCGTAGCAATGCTCCCACCGCGACCACGATTGCCGTGTTCGCATGTAGGACGTATCCAGGACAGCCGATTCGGGTCTCAATGGCCGCAGCCGCCAACGTTATCGCGCTGCAGACGAACGCGGCGATAGCAATAAACCTTAGTGACGATCGATTCATCAGGGAGCCCTGCCAGCCTCGCTGGGAGTTTATGCGTGACGGGATTCAAACCCGGTTGAGTACAGCGCTCCCATCATGATGGCGAGCCCCCTCGCAGAATAGTTGTGTTCCCGGAAGGATGTAATAAGATCACCGAAAACCCGATCCAACTTTTCGTCATTGTAGCGCATGCGTTCATTCAACACATCAACTTCCGCTTTGTCTTCGCCAACTCTTTTTACATGGTCGAGCTTACTCGAAATATCCAAATATCCCTTATTAATTAGGTCCTTGGTCAATGTCAGGGCCACCATTTCGTTTATGGGCGAGCGTACGGCTCCCTTCACCCTTTCTTTGTAGTCACTATCGAAATGATCTATAATAGTGTCGATCTTCATTTTCTCGGCGATGCTGTCCTTAAAGCGAGGCGAAAGAGAAAATGGTTTTAGCTTAAGAATCCAAAAGCATAGATGGCTTACTTGCTTAATGTGGTTTGCAGTGCCCCGCCCATGAAAAGCGCATGTTACCTGAGCCGAGATAAAGGCTTCTGTGAAAATTGCCTCATCAAGGTTGAATCGTACATTCAGCTCACGCGAAATCTCGCTGGCGAACCTGCATGCAAGCGCCCTGATCTCATCATATTTGTTGAACAAGAGCCCCCTCCCGCCCCTTTGCGCCGCTCGTACGCACAGATTGCAGCCGCGCACTTTGCGCGGCATCGAAAATGGTTAGCGAGAGAATGTCAAGTAGATCAGAGGGCGGTTTCGCGCAAATAGCGACGGATCGAAACGAGCGACGACTCCTCAGGTCCGGCAGACCTTTCGAGCTGAGCCCCAACATCGCCGAATGCGTGGTTCCCTACGTTCTCCAAGCGATCACGAATGATCTGTTGGAATTCGGGGTCTTTCGCTACATCGGAGTTGATCACATCGCAGCCGGGCGCACTGAAGCTTTGACGGACGGCCTCGGCCAATTCCGCTTTCTTGATCTCTACAACATCATTGTTACGATCCGGCATCGGTGTTCGCTCCTATACTATCCTCCCGGACAGGTGCACTCGGCTTGTACTCAAAACCAAGTGCGCTTTGAGCTTCATGTTGCTTTTATGTCACACCCGCTTGCCGACTGGACATCGCACCTTATCCTTGATAACCCGATAAGCGCACAGGCGGCTCGCAAGTTCTTTGCGCCCATCCGTGCATAAAAGGCGTCCAGCCGAATATGTCAAGACTTTGGCGCAATTCTTCTACGCATCAGCCCACTCTTCGATCCTGCTTTTGTCGCAAGTACAGGCCGTCATGTCGTTGCTTAACCGTAACTTTTCGACGGACGTCTCCCACAGCTGTGCTTCGCCTGCCGTCCCACTAGGGGGCACAAGGGCGTGTCCAGTCAGAAGTCGATGACGTCCACCTCCTCGCCGGCCTCCCCCGCCGGGGCGCCTGCGGCGCGGCGGATCAGCAGGTCGGCGGCGGCGAGCGTGCTTTGCGCGCCCGAATCCTGGTTGGTCAGCGGCCGCACCGCGTCGCCGTCCGACGCGGCGCGGTAGAAGGTCTCGCGCCCGCCGGTCGCCGGAAGGGCTTGTGCAAGCGTCGCTCGCCGCCAGTACAGCATCGGGGGCCGGCCGGTGAGGCCGGCGAGCAAGGGGGCGAGCAGCAGCCGCGCCGTCGCCAGTGCAGAATTGGGGTTGCCGGGCAGGCCGACGACCAGCCTGCCGCCGGCGCGGCCGAACCAGACCGGCTTGCCGGGCTTGATCGCGACCTTCGAGAAGATCAGCTCGAGCCCGGCCGGCGCGAACATCGCCCTGCCATGATCGCGCTCGCCGACCGAGGCGCCGCCGGTCACGACCACGACGTCCGCGGCCGAAAGCGCCTCGGCGGCCGCCTGCTCCAGCGCCGGCAGCTCGTCGCCGAGCCGCCGGCGCAGCGCGATCTCGGCGCCCCAGTCCGCTGCCAGCGCGGCCACGCCGAGCGAGACGCTGTCCGGGATCGCGCCGGCGGTCGTGCGGGCGGTGCCGGGGTCGGCCAGCTCGTCCCCGGTGGCGAGCAGCGCGACGCGGGGGCGCCGCCGCACCTCGACCTCGGCGACGTCGGCGCCGGCGGCGGCGATCAGCGCCCGCGGGTCGAGCAGCCGGCCGGGCTCGAGCAGGATCGTGCCGCGCGCGAAATCCGTGCCGCGCTTGCGGATATGACGGCCGGGCCCGGGATTGCCAAAGCTCGCGAATTCGCCGTCGCGCTCGACCTCTTCCTGGATGACGACCCGGTCCGCGCCGGCTGGGACCGGCGCGCCGGTGAAGATTCGCACGCACGAGCCTGGCGCGAGCGACGGCGGCGCAACCACGCCTGCGGCCGACTCGCCGGCGACGCGCAGCCGCCCCGGCAGATCGGCCTCCCGCACCGCATAGCCGTCCATCGCCGAGACGTCGGCCGGCGGGGCATCGACCGCGGCAATGACCGGCGCGGCGAGCACCCGCCCGTGCGCGTCGGCGAGCGCGACCTGCTCGGTGCCGAGCGGCCGCGCCGCCTCGGCGACCAGCGCCAGCGCCTCGTCGAAGCCGATCACCAGGACCCCGATTTGCCGCCGGTCTTGGAGGTGACCTCGATCCCGCCGATCGTCATCGTCCGGTCGACCGCCTTCAGCATGTCGAACAAGGTGAGGCAGGCGACCGAGACCGCGGTCAAAGCCTCCATCTCGACGCCGGTGACGCCATGGCAGCGTGCTTCGGCGGCGACACGGAAGCCGGGCAGGGCATCGTCGAGCTCGACCGTCACGGCGACCTTGGTCAGGGGCAGCGGATGGCAGAGCGGGATCAGCTCGGCGGTCCGCTTCGCGGCCATCAATCCGGCCAGCTCGGCAGTCCGGATCACCGCGCCTTTCGGCGCGGTGCCGGCGCGGACCTGGGCGAGGGTCTCGACCGCGCAGCGGAGGAAGCCCGCCGCGGCCGCGGTCCGGTCGGTGGCGGCCTTGTCCGTGACGTCGACCATGTGCGCCCGCCCGTCGTCGCCGACATGGCTGAGCTTGCTCACGCGCAGACGTCCCTGAGGCGCGGGATCTGGCCGGCGAGCGAGCAGGGCCGGTGGCGACTGTCCAGCTCCAGCGCGAGGACGAGGTCCCAGCCGTCGCGGCAGGCGCCGGTCGAGCCCGGCAGGCCGAACACGAAGGTGTCGGCGATCTGGCCGGCGAAGCTGCGCGACTGCAAGGTGGCGACGCCGACCGTGCCGAGGCTCGCCTGGTGGAAGACGACCGAGAAGCCGTCCATCTGGCGGCGGAGCAGGGGCTTGATCGCCTCAGGCGTCACGTCGCGCGGCGCGAAGCCGGTGCCGCCGGTGGTGATGACGATGTCGACCTCGGGATCGGCGACCCATTCCATCACCTGCTTGCGGATCGCCTCGATCTCGTCGGTGACGATGGCGCGGCCGGCAAGCTGGTGGCCGGCGCCGGTCAGCCGTTCGGCGAGCAGGTCGCCGGATTTGTCCGTGTCCGCGGTGCGCGTGTCGGAGACGGTGAGCACCGCGATCTTGAGCGGGTGGAAGGTCAGGCTTTCGTCTATTCCGGGCATTTCTTGTTCCAGCGGGCGCGGTCGGCGCGGTCGGCGTCACTGGGCTCGATCCAGGCGGCACCGTCAAGTCTTTGCTCGCGTTTCCAAAAGGCGGCGTCGGTCTTCAGCCGGTCCATCAGATAGTCGGCGGCCTCGAAGGCGGCGCGGCGGTGCCGCGCGGCGGCGGCGGCGAAGACGATCGGGGCGCCCGGCGCGACCTCGCCGCAGCGGTGGACGATATGGACTTCGCTGATCGGGAAGCGCGCCGCGGCATCGGCGGCGATCGCCGCGAGGCTCTTCTCGGTCATGCCCGGATAGGCGTCGAGGAAGAGGCCGGTCACTGGCCCGCCGGCGGCGTCGGCCGGGCGGGCGAGGCCGACGAAGCTGACAACCGCGCCTTCCCCGCCGAGCCCGGCGATGAAAAGCTCCAGCTCCTCTGCCGGCCGCAATTCGTCCGGTTCCAGCCGCACCATCTCAGCCGCCCGAGAGAGGCGGGATGAAGGCGACCTCGTGGCGCGGCAGGACCAGGGCCGTCTCCGGCGCGATCTCATGATCGATGCAGGCGCGCACGCTTTCCGCCGCCAGCACGCCGTGCGTCTTCGCAAGCGCCGCGCGCAGCTCGGCGACGGTGCAGCCTTGCGGCGGCAGCTCATGCTCGATCTCGCGGCCGATCGTCTCGCCGAGCCGCCCGAAGAACAGGATCTTCATGACGCGAGGATAGCGCGATCGACCTTGTCGATGGAAGTGACGCCGGTGAGTTGCATCGCGACCCGAAGCTCGGCCTCGACGATGCGCAGCATCTGCGCGACGCCAGCCTCGCCGCGCGCGGCGAGCGCATAGGCCCAGGCGCGGCCGAGCAGCACGCCCTTCGCGCCGAGCGCAAGCATGCGCAGCACGTCGAGGCCGGAGCGGACGCCGCCGTCGGCAAGCACGGTAAGGTCGCCGCCGACCGCGTCGGCGATGCCGGGCAGCGCCCGCGCGCTCGACAGCACGCCGTCCAGCTGGCGGCCGCCATGGTTGGAGACGACGATGCCGTCGGCGCCGAGCTGCACCGCCTCGCGCGCATCCTCGACGTCGAGAATGCCCTTGATCAGCAAAGGTCCCGGCCAATTGTCGCGGATCCAGCCGAGGTCCTTCCAGGCGATGGACGGATCGAAATTGCGGCCGATCCAGCCGATATAATCGTCGAGGCCGCTGGCCTTCTCCAGCACCGGTGCGAAATTGCCGAGGCTGTGCGGCTTGCCCTTGACGCCGACGTCCCAGGCCCAGCGCGGATGGGTGAGGATCTGACGCAGCCGCTGCCAGCGCCCGCCGCCGGCAAGGCCGGAATGGACGTCGCGATAGCGCGCGCCGGGCACCGGCAGGTCGACGGTGAAGACCAAAGCGCCGCAGTTCAGCTCGCGCGCGACCGCGAGCAGCTCGCGCATGAACGCTCGGTCCTTGATCACATAGAGCTGGAACCAGAGCGGGTCCGCGCCGGCCGCCGCCACCTCCCTGAGGTCGCAGACCGAGACGCTCGACAGGCAGATCGGAATCCCCTTGGCCGCAGCCGCGCGCGCCGCCTGGCATTCCCCGCGGCGGGCGTACATGCCGGACATGCCGACCGGGCCCAGCCCGAACGGCAGCGCGATCTCGCGGCCGAACAGGCGGGTGCGCGTGTCGATCTTCGAAACGTCGACCAGGACCCGCTGGCGCAGCGCGATCTCGGCGAGGTCCTCGACGTTGCGCCGGAGCGTGACCTCGGCATAGGCGCCGCCGTCGATATAATCGAACAGGAAGCGCGGCAGCCTTTTCTCGGCCTCGCGGCGGAAATCGCTGACGCAGGCGATCGCCATTCAGTCCCCCTCCTCGAAGCGAAAGGATGCGTCGGCGGGCGCCGCCTTGTCCAGCGTCGCGGCCTGCTCCACGGCGAACCCGGTCAGCGACAGGCGCTGGCCGGTCATCCGCAGCCAGACGAGCAGGGTCGCCGCATAGAGCGCCAGCCCTGCCGCCGCGGCCGCCCAGGCGTTCGGGATCACCAGCACGGCGACAGCCCCTGCCGCAGCCGCGGCGAACGGGCCGGCGAGATGGGCATGCGGCACAGCCAGCGCGAAGCTCCGCCTGAGCACGAGGCTGCGCAGCACGGTGCGCAGCGCATAGGCGGCGAGCAGCGCGAAGGCGGCGCCGGTGATCCCGAGCCGCGGGATCAGCAGCAGCGCGGTGACGATACCGAGCGCGATGCTTGCGAGGGTCAGATAGAGGCCGATCCGCGGGCGCAGATAGACGAAGACCAGATCGCCGATGCCGAGCGCCGATTGCAGCACCTCCGCGGCGGCGAGGATGACCAGGGCCCAATAGCCGATCTCGAAGCCCTGGCCGAGCCAGGACATGAGGCGCGAACCGATCGCAAGCAGGAGGACCAGGATCGGCAGCTGGATGACCAGGATCAGCCGCGTCGCGCTCGCCAGCGCCTCGCCCGAGCCGCCGGCGCCGCGCAGCCCGATCGTCCGCGCCACGGCGGGGACAAGCAGGCCGTCGAAGCTCTGCCGGACCTGGCGGATCGGCGTCGTCACCTGCCGCGCCATGCCGTAAATGCCGGTCGGCCCGGCGCCGAGCAGCGCACCGACCAGATAGAGGTCGACCCGCGCGTAGAGCGCGCTGAAGAGGTCGACGGCGCTGTTCGCGGGCGCGGCCGCGGCGACCGCGCGCAGGCCCGCCCCGCTCGGCCGGTAGCCGGCCAGAGCGAAACCGCCATAGCTCCGCCCGGCGCCGCCGATCGCATAAGCGAGCGCGGCGAGCGTTCCGCACCAATAGCCGAGCGGCAGCCCCCACAGGCCGAGGCCGAGCCAGAAGCCGGCGGCCGCGCCGGCCGCGAGCGCATAGGGCTCGATCAGGCTGCGGCCGATCACCTCGTAGCGCACCTTCTGCCGCCAGCGCGCCGCGGCGAGGAAGAGGTCGAGCAGCCCCTGGCCGGCGATCATCGGCGCCATCGCCAGCAAAGCGGCGGCGGCCTCGGGCGGAAGCAGGCGGGCCGGCAGCAGCAGTGCGGCCAGCATGAACAGGCCGGCGAGGAGCAAGGAGGCGGTCGTCACCAGCAGAGCCGCGTCGAGGACGAGATGGGCGACCGGCCGGCTGCTTTGCTGCGCCGCTTGGTCGAGCAGTGGGAAGAGCGTCTTCTTGGTGCCGAGGCTGCCGGCGGCGACGGCGAGCTCGACCATCGCCGTGGCGAGCACATAAGCGCCGAACAGATGGGCGCCGTAGAGCCGGCCGGCGATGAACAGAAAGAGCAGCCGCGCGGCGAAGCGGATCGCGAAGCCCAGAGCGGTCGCCTGCGCGCCGCGCATGATCGTCCGCCCCGCCGTGCCGGCCTCGTCCGCGCTGTCCGTCATCGCGGCCCTTGTATCGGCGGCGATTCGCGATGACTAACCCCCTGATGCCGGAAACGCCGCCTCCGCCCTTCGATCATGATCCGCGTCCGGTCGTCGCGATCTTCCGTGCCCCTTTGTTCAACGAATCGGAGACGTTCGTGCGGGCGCAGGCGGCGGGGCTCGATCGCTACCAGCCATTGCTGCTGGGGCTGGAGGACAAGGGCAATATCCCGCCGCGCCTGGCCGACCGGGTGCTGTTGAAGGGCGCGCGCGGCTGGAGCGGCTTCGCGAAGCGGGTGCGGCCCTACGCGCCCGTCCTCGTCCACGCCCATTTCGCTACCGATGGCCTGCGCGCGCTGGCGCTTGCGGAGCGGCTCGGTGTCCCGCTGGTCACCCATTTGCGGGGCTACGACGTGACGCGCTCGACCGCCTTCCTGCTCCTCTCGGGGCGCCGGTCCTGGCTGAATTATGCGTTGCGCGGGGCCGCGCTGCGGCGGCGCGGCGCCTTGTTCCTCGCCGTGTCGGATGCGCTGCGGCGTCAGGCGATCGCGCGCGGCTTTCCCGCCGACCTGATTCGGGTCCATTATAACGGCGTCGACCTGGCCCGCTTCGCGCCCGGGGCAGGCGACGACATCACCATCCTGTTCGTCGGCCGGCTGGTCGAGAAGAAGGGCGTCGAATATCTGCTCGAAGCCTTCGCATCGGTCTGGCGGACGCGGCCGGAGGTGCGGCTCGTGGTCATCGGCGACGGGCCGCTCCGCACCCGGCTCGAGCGTCGGGCCGGCGAAGGGGTCCGCTTCCTCGGCCGCCAGCCGCCCGAGGCCGTGGCGGACTGGATGAAGCGGGCGGCGTTGCTGGCGGCGCCGAGCGTCACCGCGAGTGACGGCGATTCGGAAGGACTCCCAAACACGATCGTCGAGGCGGCCGCTGCGGGCCTGCCCGCGGTCGGCACCGATCATGCCGGCATCCCCGAGGCGATCGTCGACGGCGAAACCGGCTTCATCGTGCCGGAGCGCGACGCGGACTCGCTCGCAGCGCGCCTGCTGACGTTGCTCGGCAATCCGGACCTGCGCCGGCGGATGGGCGCGGCGGCGCGGGCGCTGGCGGAGCGGAAGTTCGATTTCGCGCGGCAGATGAACCGGCTCGAAGCGATCTACGACGAGCTGCGGACCGGACGATGCGGCTGATCTATCCCCTGATGTGGGCGCGGCCCGACCGCAAGGCCGACCGCGAGCAGACGATCGCCACCGCCGCCGCGCTTGCGCGGCGCGGCGTCGAGATCATCCTGCTGATGCCGCAAGGCGCGCGCGATCCATCGCTCTCGGCGAACGAGCTGCGCGCCTGGTTCGCGGTCGAAGGGGATTTCGGCGTCGTGCAGCGGCCGAGCCGCTGGGCCGGCGAGAGCCTGTTCCGCAGCCGGCTCTGGCTGCGCCAAATCTTCCGCGATCCGCTGCTGGCCGGCGCCGACCTCCTCTACTCGCGCATGCCGGCGATGCTCGGCGTCGGTCGGAAATCGCCTTTGCCCTTCGTCACCGAGCAATATCGGCCCTGGCCCGACGAATGGCCGTTCATCCGCCCGCTGGTGCGGCGGACGGCGCGACAGCGCGACTGTCTCGGGCTGATCCTCCATTCCGCCTATGCCGCCGATGCCTATCGCCGCGCCGGAGTCGCCGAGGAGAAATTGCTGGTCGCTCATAACGGCGCCAATCCGCATCTGGCCGCTGCGCCCGGCAAGGCGGCGGCGCGGGCGCGGCTCGGCCTGCCCGAGGATCGGCCGATCGCGCTTTATGCCGGCCGGATCAATGCGCAGAAGGGCCTCGACCAGCTGCTCGCGCTTGCCCCGCTCCGGCCGGATATCGCCTTCCTCCTGGTGGGCTCGGAAGGGGAGGGGCCGATCGAGGCCGCGGCGGCGGCCCATGCCAATGTCCGCATCATCCCCTGGCAGGAGCCGACCGCGCTGCCGGGCTGGCTGGCCGCCGCCGACGTGCTGCTGATCCCGCCGTCGCGGGCGCCGCTGGAGCAGTTCCGCAATTGCGTGCTGCCGCTGAAGCTCTTCTCCTACCTCGCCGCCGGCCGCCCGATCCTGGCGCCGGAAGCGCCCGACACCGCCGAGCTGCTGACCGACGGCGTCAACGCCCTGCTGGTGCCGCCGGGCCGGCCGGAGGCCGCCGCGGCGGCGTTGGATCGGCTGCTCGGCGATGCGGCGCTGGGCGCTCATCTCGCGGCGGGCGCCCTCGCATCGGCCGCTGAGCTCGACTGGGACCGGCGGGCGGAGAAGATCCAGGCCTTCCTTGAAGCGCGGTTGCTCAGCCTCGGCTGAGCGCGGCGGCCAGGCGGGCGTCGACCCTCTTGTGGTAGACGATCGAGGCGACCAGCAGCAGGTTGAGCGGGCCGATCATCGCCACGAAATAATAAAGCGGGCTGCCGCAGGCGATCGCGGCGGCGATGACGAAGGTCTTAGGGTTGGCCCCGAGCGCCTTCTGCAGGAGCAAAGAGGTGCGTGAAGCCCGCCGGATCATCGCGCGCATCCGCTCGGTCTCGCGCCGCTCACCGGCGGCCCGCGCCAGCGCCGCGTCGATCGGATTGTCGCTGGGGCTCATCAGGTTCGAGAGCCAGATATAGAGGACGCCGCCCCAGCCGATCAGCCAATTGATCCAGCTGCCGCCGCGAATGAGCTTCTGGCCGGAGGCGGCGGCGCTGCGCAGCCAGGGCACGCCATAGGCCCGCCACCAATAGAGCCGGCGCTGAGTCTCCGAATGGTTGGTCTGCAGGATGTGGGAAAGGCCGGCGCCGACCGCGAGCGCCCAGGCCCAGCCGCCGAGACTGTCATCGAGCAATGCCGCGAAGGCGACATACATGATGATATTGCCGACATAGTCGCAGAAGCCGTCGACCAGCTCCCCGGTCGCCGAGGCGCGGCCGGTCATCCGGGCGAGGTCGCCGTCGGCCCCATCCACGACGTGCCAGGCCAGCATGAAGGCGAGGCCGACAGCCGCGTTCACCGGCCAGGCCAGCGCGACGAAAGCCCAGGTCGCGCAGCACAGGGCGACCAGGCTGAGCAGCGACACCGCATTCGGCGAGACGCCGGTGGGCACGAGCAGGACCGCCAGCCGTGCCGCGAGCGGATGGTAGACGAACAGGTTCAGCGGGTCCTCCAGCTCCTTCGGCCGGGTGCGCGGCAATATTTCGCCTGCGCCTGCTGATGCCATTCTTCCGCCTCTTTCCTGATGGATGTGACTTCCCGGGGCGTTCTTGGGGTAAGGAGCGGCCCGATGGAAGGCGAAAAATCAGTGGAGGAAGGCGACCGGCATCGCGCAATCGCTTTCGCCGCCGCGCGGGAGGCGGACCGGCGCATCGCCGGAGTCGCGGCCGCGGCGCGCGCGGTGCATGGCTTGGCGGAGGCGGGCGTTCGCGAAACCTGGCTGATCATCGGCGACGAACGGCCGCTCGCACCGGCGACGCTCGCCGACATCGCCCGGCTGCGGGGTGCGAGCGCGGTCCATGTCGTCGCGCCGGCCGGGGCGCCGCCGGAGCTCGAGAAGCTGCCGCCGCCGGCGATGGACGTGACGACGATCCTGCGCGGCACCGCCAAGCCGGGCGACGGCATCGTCTCGCGCCACCTGAACCGGCCGATCTCCCAGCGCATCACGCGAGCGCTGCTGGCGATCCCGGCGGCGCGGCCGATCCATGCGACCATCGCCTCGGCCTTGTTCGCCTTCATCCTGCTCTGGGGGATGCTCGCCGGCGGGAAGCCGGGGCTGATCCTCGGCGCGATCCTGTTCCAGACCGCGTCGGTGATCGACGGCGTGGACGGCGAGATGGCCCGGGCGACCTTCCGCACCAGCGCGCTCGGCGCCACCCTGGACAGCGCCGTCGACATGATGACCAACTTCCTGTTCCTGCTCGGCCTCACCGTCCACCTGGGCCGGCACGGGCCGCCGGTCGTGCTCTGGGCGGGCCTCTGGTCGCTGGCGATCATGGTGGTCGGCGGCCTGCTCGTCGGCATGCGCAGCCGCGCCGGCGGCGCGCCGCTCAGCTTCGATCTGCTCAAGCGCGCGCGCCACGTCCGCGGGCCCTTCGATCTCGTTTTCCGGGTGATGCAGGCGCTCACCAGCCGCGATTGCTACGCGTTCCTGTTCATGATCCTGATCATCGCCGGGCTCGCGCAACAGGCGCTGCTGATCGGCGCGCTGGTCGGAACCGTATGGATGCTCTACGTGTTCGCCACCCTCGTCCTGCCCTGGGCGAGCGAGGCGTTTCGGGACACGGCGTAGTCTTGACTTCCCCCCGCTTTGTGACGAGCGTATGACGGCGCGCCGGCGCCAAGCCCGGCCAGAGATGACCGGAGAATTATGAACAAGATCAAGGTGGCGCTGGTCGGCGTCGGCAATTGCGCAAGCTCCCTGGTGCAGGGGCGCTATTTCTATGCGGGCCGCAAGGCGCCCGAGGGGCTGATGCACGAGCGGCTGGGCGGCTATGCGCTCGCCGACATCGAGTTCGTCGCCGCCTTCGACACGGACGCCCGCAAGGTGGGGCTCGACCTCGGCGAGGCGATCTTCGCCAAGCCCAATTGCACCGCGGTATTCCAGAGCGAAATCCCCCATACCGGCGTGACCGTCCGGATGGGCCGGGTGCTCGACGGCATGGCGCCGCACATGGCCGAATATGGCGAGCGTGGCTTCGAGCGCGCCGACCTGCCGGAGGCGAGCGAGGAGGAGGTCGTCGCGGCGCTGAGGGAAACCGGCGCCGAGGTGCTGGTCAATTATCTCCCGGTCGGCTCGGAGGAGGCGACCCGCTTCTACATGGAATGCGCGCTGAAGGCGGGCGTCGCGGTGGTGAACTGCATGCCGGTATTCATCGCCTCCAACCCGCAATGGGAGAAGCGCTTCCGCGACAAGAACATCCCGATCGTCGGCGACGACATCAAGGCGCAGCTCGGCGCGACCATCGTCCACCGCGTGCTGTCGAGCCTGTTCCGGGCCCGCGGCGTGCAGATGACCCGCACCTATCAGCTCAACACCGGCGGCAATACCGACTTCATGAACATGCTGGACCGCAGCCGGCTCGCCTCGAAGAAGGAATCGAAGACCGAGGCGGTGCAGTCCGCTTTGGTCGATCGCCTCGAGGCCGAGGACATCCATATCGGACCGTCGGACTATATCCCCTGGCTCAACGACAACAAGCTCTGCTTCCTGCGCGCCGAGGGCAATCTGTTCGGCGAGGTGCCGATGAACCTGGAGCTTCGGCTCAGCGTCGAGGACAGCCCGAACTCGGCGGCGGTGGTGGTCGATGCGATCCGCTGCTGCAAGGTGGCGCTGGACCGCGGCATCGGCGGCGTGCTGACCGGTCCGTCCGCCTTCTTCTGCAAGCATCCCCCGCAGCAGTTCAGCGACGACGTCGCCCACCAGCTCACCGAGGAATTCATCGCCGGCGAAGCCCTCGCCGCGGAATGAACTGCCTGATCATCGCAGCCGGCCATGGCAGCCGGCTGCGGGACGTCTCGCCCTCCAAGCCGCTGACTCCGGTCGGCGGCGTGCCGCTGATCGAGCATGTCGTGCGCGCCGCCGCCGCGGGCGGCGCCACCGCGTTCACTGTGGTCACCGGGCATGAGGCGGAGCGGCTCGAAGCCTTCCTCGCGGACCTTTCGGATCGGCTGGAACTGCCGATCGCGCCGGTGCGCATCGCCGACTGGGACCGGCCCAACGGCCATTCGGTGCTCGCCGGCGCGGGGGTGATCGAGGACGATTATCTGCTGACGATGGCGGACCATCTGTTCGACCCGGCGATCGTCCGTCTGCTCCTCGCCGCGCCCGCAGCCGCTCTCACCCTCGCGGTCGACCGCGACCTCGCCAATCCGCTGCTCGACATGGACGATGCCACCAAGGTGGCGCTCGGTCCCGACGGCGCGATCCTTGCGATCGGCAAGACGCTGGCGCGGTTCGACGCGATCGACACCGGCCTGTTCCGGGCCACGCCGGCGCTGACCGAGGCGATCCGGGCGGCGGTTTCGGAAGGGGCGGCCGGCAGTCTCTCCGACGGCGTCCAGCGCCTCGCTCGCGAAGGGAAGGCGGCGACGGTCGAGATCGGCGGCGCCCGCTGGCTCGACGTCGACGATGCGGCGGCCCTGGCCAAGGCGGAGCATTGGGGGTTAGGGGTTAGGCTCTGACGCACCCCAATCCCCAATCCCTAAAACCCAATCCCCCTACTCGTTCAGCGCCTCGTGCGCATAGCTGAACACCCGGGCCAGCCGCCAGCCATCGGGGGCCAGGGTCCATAAATGGAAGAAACGGGCGCGGCCGGCGAGCCTCTCGGGGCCGTTGCCGCGGCGTTCGTAGAAGACATGGACGCCCTCCTCCATCGCGCCGTAATGCGGCACCGGGTGGACGTTGAGGCTGCCCTCCACCAAAGCGCGGCGTGAACGCCAGGCATCGGGCGCCCGTTGCGCCGCGCAGTCACGCGCATAATCGGCGACGAACGCCTCCGCATTGCGGGCGACGACGCCGTCGCGGTCGTGATACATCTCGAAATCCGGTGTGATCATCGCGCGCAGCCGGTCCGGATCGCAGCCTTCGAAGACGAGCGCGAACAGCTCGGCGTCGCGGGCGCGCACCGCTTCGGTCAGCGCCGCGCCTTCCGGAAGGGCGGCGGGTTCGGCCAGGGCCAGGGCGGCGGCGAGCAGCATGTCGGTCCCCCAGGTGCCTTATCCATCTAATACACCTGGAGGCGTCCGGTCAAGCCGTCAGCCGCCGGGCGGGGGCGACGCTGCGACCGCCGGCGGCGCGCTTTCCTTCATCGCGAGGACGTCGAGGATCACCGCCGCGACCAGAGCGGCGAGGCAGAGGTAGAAGCCGATCTGGATGTTGACCCTGATCAGCTCGGCGAGCTGCTCGGGCGGCGGCGCGCCGCCGCCGCTGCCGCCGGCGCTGGCGGCGGCATCGGCGCGCGCCTTCGCCTGGATCTCGACGAACATCGTATAAGCGAGCAGGAGCGCGGCCAAGGCGGCGCAGCCGGCGGCGGCCATCGCGCCCTTCGCCCCCTTGAGGACGAAAGTGAGGACGAGCCCGGCGACGATCAGCAGGGCGGCGAGGTCGACGAAGAGGTTGGGATGCTCGGTCGGCGCGGTCAGGCTCGGGCCGCCCATCGGCGCGGCCGCCATCGTGACATGGCCGGTGGCGAGGTCCAGGCCGGTCATCGAGACGAAGGTCTGGTCCGCGCAGGACACGGTGACCCACGGCAGGACGAAGAGCAGGAGCGCGATCACCTTGGCGATCCGCCCGAGATTCAGTTTGGAAAGAAAGCCGGCCATCGCTGCGTCCCCCTGTGACCTGAGCCGAACAGGGATGTTCCGCCGCAAGGGCCGGCCGAGTCAACCATTATCGCGCCGTAACGCCCGGCGCGGAGCAGCCGCTTAGTAGCCGTAGCGGTCCCGGTCCCGGTAGCGGCCGTAGCGATCATCGCCGCGGTCATAGTCGCGATAGCGGGCTCGCATGATCTCGCGCCGGCATTCGCGCAGCTCGCGCTCATATTCCCAGCGGTTGCGGGCATGCCGCAGCTCGCGCTGGCATTCGCGCTGCTCGTGACGGACGCGGTCGTTGCCGCCGCCCCAGCCGCCGCCATAATATTGGGCGCTCGCGGCGCCGGCCGGAAGCGCGGTCGCGCCCATGGCGGCCGCAAGGATCAGATTACGCATGACATCTCTCCCATATTCGGCGTTCATCAAAAGAACGTCTCCAGATGAACGAACATGGTGTATGCCATGTTGCATGAACCCATAACTACGCCGCGTTCAGCGGGGGTTTAGAGCGATTTCTAGTCGATCGATTCGTCTGACGACTCGGAAATCGCGGCAATGCAAAGGCCTAGAGGGGTTGATCTGATCCAATCAGAACAACCCCTCTAGCGGTGGAGGAGGTGTATCGTGGCCGTGCGGCTGCTCTGTCTGATCGCGCTGTGCCTTGCCGGCGCCGCCCCCGCGCGCGCCGCCGGGCCGGAGCCCGAGCAGGTGCTCAGGCACTATTTCGCCCTGCTCGGCCGGCATGAACATGCCGCGGCGCTGCGGCTGCGGCTGAACGACATGCCGCTGCGGAGGTTTGCCGCAGCGTTCCGGCCCTATCTCTCCTATCATGCACGGGTCGGCCGGGCCGGCGATGCGGACGGCGCCGCGGGCTCCAGCTACACCGAAGTGCCGGTCCGGATCTACGGACGGCTGCGCAGCGGCCGGTCGTTCAGCGAGCGAGGCAGCGTGACCATGCGCATGGTTCATCCGATTCCGGGCGCGACGGCCGCAGAGCGGCGCTGGCACATCTACCGGACCGACATCGCGCCGCGCTTCGATTGAGCTGGGGGCCGGCGGCCGCCTTTACATGCGACCGTGCGTTGGCGAGGACGAAGGCTCCCCTCGGTGAAGGTCCCGCTCATGCCCGTGCTGCTCCTGCTGCTCGCCTCGAACATCTTCATGACGATCGCTTGGTACTGGCATCTGAAGGGCGGCATGGACAAGCCGCTGCTCACCGTGATCCTGATCAGCTGGGCGATCGCCCTGGTCGAATATTGCCTGGCGGTGCCGGCCAACCGGCTCGGCTATGCGAGCGGCTGGAGCGGCGGCCAGCTCAAGGTCGCGCAGGAGGCGATCACGCTCACCGTGTTCGGCGTGTTCATGGTGCTGGTGCTCGGCGAGCCGCTGCACTGGCGGCATCTCGCCGCCTTCGCCTGCATCCTCGCCGCGGCGGGCTTTCTCTTCGTCGGGAAATGAAAAAGGGGCGCCCGGCGAGGGCGCCCCATCTTTCAAAGCCTGTGGGCTCAGCGGCAGCGGATGTCGCTGTTGCGATCGATCGAAGAGCCGATCGCGCCGCCCGCCGCGGCGCCGAGCACGGTCCCGAGCAGGCTCGAGCGGCCATTGTCGAGCGCATTGCCGACCAAAGCGCCGACGCCGGCGCCGACGATCAGGCCGGTCGTGCCGTCGCTGCGGCGGCAATAATAACGGCCGTCGCGGCCGCGATAGACCCGGTCGTTGTAGCTCAGCCGGCGTTCGCCATAGTAGCGGCCGTCGCGATAATAATCGTCGGCGTAATAATTGCCGCCCGCGGCGGGCCGGTTCCAGTCGTAGCGGTTGTAGGTCCGCCAGTCGCGATCCTGGGCGCTGGCGACCCGGCGCTCGCACTGTCGGCGCAGGCGCCAATATTCGCTGCGGCTCTGCGTGTTGCGCAAATCGCGCCAGCAATCGCGCGCCTCGCTGCGTGCGGTGTAATATTGGGCGCTGGCCGGGGCCGACAGGGCGACCGGGGCCGCGGCCGTCGCCATGACAGCAACGAGAATGAGCTTACGCATGACTTACTCCTCTGGTGGGACCCCGGGGCAGGGGGGACGCGTCTATCAACGAAGCGCGGCGGAGGGGGTTGCGTGAACTCGGGACTACGCCCGGTTCATCTGGGGTTCAGGCGGCGAGCTCGGCATAATCATAGGCGTCGCGGATATGGGCGTTGAAGTAGCGGCCTTTGCTGAACGCGGCGCGGAAGGCGTCGACCTCCTCCTGCGGCACGTCCCGATAGACGTAGCGCCGCCCGGTGGTGAACAGCACCTCCAGCTCCCGGGCGGCGGGATCGTAATGGTGAGCCCTGATGACGGTCGACGGCATGATGCCGGCAGAACGCGCGGCCGCCGGCCCCGGGTTCCCGGGCGTCAGGAGGGGCGCGTCGCCTCGACCAGGCGCTGGCGCAGCTCCGCGACGATCGGCCGCAGCCGCCGCTCGCGCTCGATCTCCTCGGCGATGAGGTCGGCCCGCTCGCCGAAGCGGCCGGCGTCGACCGCCGCGCGCTGCCGGTCCAGCCCCTGGACATGCTCGACGATCAGCAGAGCGGCATCGTCGAGCTCGGCCTGGAGCGGATCGCCGAACAGCAGCCGCGCCTCGGCGAGCGCGCGCGCTGCCTCGGTCAGCAGCTTCTCGTCGGGCAGGCGGCCGCCGGTCCAGGTGAGCCAGAGCGATTCGAGCGGCGCGATCGCGGCGCGGCGCCGGTCGAGCAGGCCGAGCCGCTCGGCCCGCGCGTCCGCCGCCTCCCGCGCCGCGGCCAGGGCGGCCTCGGCGGCCCGCCGCGCGCCCCGCTCGCGGACCAGCAGCCAGGTGAGCAGCAGGATCGCGGCCGCGCTCAGCGCGAGGCCGGCCCCGAATATGATCGGCAGAAACTCAGACACTTGCCCCGGACGCCCCCTGCACCGCGTGCAAGGCTAGCCCGCCGTCCTGCCTCGCGAAAGCCGAAATCGGACTAGCAAATTTCATATAATGATATATCATAAAATGCATAGTCGGTCGAAGGAGAGGAAAAATGACCCGCATCGTTCCGCCGCCGCAAAACGAGTTCGTCCCGATCGCCGCCATCAACACGACGCCGCTCATCGACATGATGCTCGTGATCCTGATCATGCTGATCGTTACGATCCCGATGAGCACGCACAAGGTGCCGCTCGACCTGCCCACGCCGTCCGTGCCGCGCACGCCGCCGCCGGTCCATCGGCTCGCCATCCAGCCGTCGGGCGCGCTCGCCTGGGACGGCCGGGCGCTGCCGGCCGCCGCCCTGCCGGCGCGGCTCGTCGCCTTCCAGGCCGATCCGGCCCAGCCGGTGCTCGAGCTCTATGCCGACGGCGAGGCGCGCTACGAACGGGTCGACCAGGTGCTCGCCGAGATCCGCCGCGCCGGGGTCACCCGGCTCGGCTTCGTCGGCAATGAAAGGTTCGCCGCAGGGATGGACCGGTGAGCGAGCGTACGGGAGCAGTCCCTTCTCAGCTCCTCCCCTGAAAGGGGAGGGGGACCGGCCGTAGCCGCAGGCGAAGGCTGGTGGTGGGGTATCAGCGTCCGAGGATTTGCTTCAGGCGCTGACACCCCTCCACCACCGCCTTCGGCGGCGGTCCCCCTCCCCCCTTGGGGGAGGATTTTCAGGCGCCAGTTTCCTAGCCCCCGGCGCCCGCGGTCTCCCGGCCGTAGAGCCGGCGCAGCGAGACCTTGTCGATCTTGCCGGTGCCGAGCTTGGGCAGCGGCGTCTCGGAGACCCAGAGATGCTCGGGCAGCTTGAAGCGGGCGAGCTGCTTGCCGAGGAAATCGAGCAGCTCCCCCTTCTCGACCGACCCATCCTCGCTGTAGACCACGGCGGCGGGGACCTCGCCGAGCCGCTCGTCGGGGACTCCGAACACCGAGGCTTCGTTGACGCCCGGATGGGCGTAGATCGCGGCCTCGACCTCCTGCACGCTGATATTCTCGCCGCCGCGGATGATGATGTCCTTCTTGCGGTCGACGATGAACAGATAATCGTCCTCGTCCAGATAGCCGACGTCGCCGGTCTTCAGATAGAGGTCCGCGGTGAACGCGGCCTTCGTGGCGGCCTCGTCCTGCCAATAGCCGCGGACGTTTGCCGCGGAGCGGATCGCGACCTCGCCGCGCTCGCCGCGCGGCAAATGGCGGTCGCCCTCGCCGAGGATCGCCAGCTCGACGATCGGCTTGTGCGGCCGCCCGGTCGAGGCCGGCTTGTCGTGATAATTGGACCAGAAGTTGCTGCAGCCGACCGCATTGGTCTCGGTGAGACCGTAGCCGAGCGCCGGCTGCGCGCCCTTGAACGCCTGCTCCAGCCGCTCGACATGGGAGACCGGCCGGGCGGCGCCGCCGGCGGCGATGTCGGTCAGCGAGGAGAGGTCGTATTTGTCGCGGTCGGGATGCTGCATCAGCTCCAGGCTCATCGTCGGCACGCCGACGAAATAGGTGATCTTCTCCCTCTCGATCAGCCGCAGCGCCTCGCCGGCATCCCATTTCGGCATCAGCACCATCGTCCGGCCGATCACGAAGCTGTTCAGCAGCACCGGCACCTCGCCGGTGACGTGGAACAGCGGCACGTTGACCAGGGTCTTGGGCGTGGGCGCCACCGCTTGGCCCTCCCGCTCCCTGATCCCGAGCAGGGTCGCGAGCCCGATCGCATAGGCATAGACGCCGGTGGTGACGGCGCGGTGCGTCGAGACCGCGCCCTTGGCGAGGCCGGTCGAGCCCGAGGTGAAGAGGATCGTCGCATCGTCTTCCGGCGCGATCTGCGGCAGCTCGGCCTCAGTGCCGCGCGCCAGCAGCGGCGCCAGCGCCTCGCCGAGCGGCCGCTCGACCGGCAGCGCGACGGTCGGGACCGTGCAGCCGCCGGCCGCGAACCGCTCGGCGCGGGCCTGGTCCGCGATGATCAAGGCGGGTTCGGTGAGCGCCAGAGCGTGGCGCATCTCCTCGGGCTGCCACCAGCCGTTGATCAAAGTGGCGATGCCGCCCGCCTTCAGCACCGCCATGTAAGCGGCGATCCAGGCGGGGCAGTTGCGCATCGCAATCGCGACGCGCTCGCCCTTGGCGAGGTTCCAGCCGCCGGCGAGGACATGGGCGAGCTTCGTCGCCGCCGTATCCAGCGCCGCGAAGGCGATCCTTTCCTCGCCGGCGATGATCGCATCCTGGGCGCCGTGGAGGATCGAGAAAGCGTCGAACAGGACCGGGAGCGTCGCCGGCAGGTTGGTGACGATCACCCGTCCCTGCGCGTCGCGGCCGAGCTGGATGCGGCCGTTGGGGCCCGTGACCTGGGCAAGGACCTCGTCATACTCACGATCGAGCGCGCTTGGCATTTAGGCTCCTCGTCCTCGTCCCTGGCTTTGCCTTTTTTCCGACCCCCTCTATGAAGGCGCGAGCCCGCAGGGGGAAGCCTTGATCGACGCCTTACTGACAGCGATGGCAACAACGATGGAGCCGCTACGCGGCCCGTTCGGGATCGATCCGGTGATCGTCCATCTCGGGCCGCTGGCCTTGCGCTGGTATTCCATGGCCTATCTGTTCGGGATCATCCTGGGCTGGTGGTACCTGCTCATCCTGCTGCGCCAGCCCGGCGCCCCGATGGCCCGGCGCCATGCCGACGATCTCGTCTTCTACGGCACGCTCGGCGTCATCCTCGGCGGCCGGCTCGGCTATGTGCTGTTCTACAAGCCGGGCGAATATTTCGAGCATCCGCTGGAGATCATCAAGCTCTGGGACGGGGGCATGTCCTTCCATGGCGGCGTGATCGGGGTCAGCCTCGGCATCCTCTATCTCGCCTGGCGGCAGAAGCTCGATTGGCTGCGAATCCACGATTATGTCGCCTGCTGCACGCCCTTCGGCCTGTTCCTGGGCCGCCTCGCCAATTTCGTGAACGGCGAGCTCTGGGGCGCGCCGACCGATTTGCCCTGGGGGGTGGTCTTCCCGACCGGCGGCGCGCTGCCGCGCCATCCCAGCCAGATCTACGAGGCGCTGCTCGAAGGCGTGCTGCTGTTCGCGGTGCTGGCCTGGATGTTCTGGAAGACCCGCGCCCGCTACCAGCCCGGCAAGCTGGTCGGCGCCTTCCTGCTCGTCTACGGGCTCAGCCGCTTCGCGGTCGAGTTCATCCGCGAGCCCGACGAGCATCTCGTCCATTTCGCCCAGGTGACCCATCTCCATATGGGCCAGTGGCTGTCGCTGCCGATGATCCTCCTCGGCCTCTATTTCGTGCTCACCGCGAAGAAGCGTGCCGACCGCGTGACGCCCGTGCCGGCCGATGAGCCAGCGGCCGCTTGAGGCGCGGCTGAGGGCCCGCATCGCCGCAGAAGGCCCGATCGAAGTCGCCGATTACATGGCCGAGGCGAACGCGCATTATTACGCGACCCGCGATCCGTTCGGCGCGGACGGCGATTTCACCACCGCACCCGAGATCAGCCAGATGTTCGGCGAGCTGATCGGCCTCTGGCTCGCCGACCTCTGGCGCCGCGCCGGCCGGCCGATGGCGGCCCGCTACGTCGAGCTTGGGCCGGGCCGCGGCACGCTGGCGGAGGACGCGCTGCGGGCGATGCGCGGCGCCGGCCTGGCGCCGCCGGTCGAGCTGATCGAGACCAGCCCGGTCCTGCGCGCCGCCCAGGCGGAGCGGCTCTCCGCGCGCTGGCACGACGGCCTCGCCACCCTGCCGGACCGCGATCCGCTGCTCATCGTCGCCAACGAATTCTTCGATGCGCTGCCGGTGCGCCAGTTCGAGGGCGGGCGCGAGCTTCGTGTCCGCTATGAAGGCGGCTTCGTCCGCGACGGGCAGGTCGAGACCGAGACCTCGCCGGCCGCGCTCGAGATCGTCGACGCGCTCGCCCGCCGGCTCGCCGCGCAGGGGGGCGCGGCGCTGATCGTCGATTACGGGCACGACCGGCCCGGCATCGGCGACACGCTGCAGGCGGTGTTTCGCCATGCCTATGCCGATCCGTTCGAGGCGCCCGGCGAGCGCGACCTCACCGCCCATGTCGATTTCCACGCGCTCGCCGTCGCGGCGCGGGCTGCGGGCGTGCGCGTGTTCGGCCCGGCGCCGCAGGGCGTCTGGCTCAACGCGCTGGGGATCAAGCTGCGCGCCGCTGCGCTCGCCAAGGCCGCCCCGGAGCGCGGCGCCGAGATCGCCGCCGCCCGCGAGCGGCTCACCGGCCCCGACCGGATGGGCCGGCTGTTCAAGGTCATGGCCCTGGTCGCGCCGAACTGGCCCGAGCCGGCGGGGTTCTGATGATTGTCTCATACCGCAATGCTGTGCCGGCCGATGCGGCCGCGCTCGACGCACTGTTCGACGAGAGCTTCACCGAGACGTTCGGCCATCTCTACGCGCCGGAGGACCTCGCTCTCTTCCTCTCCCGCTTCTCGCTCGAGGATTGGGCGCGCGAGCTGGCCGATCCCGATATCGCCTTCCGCGTCGGCGAGGTGGGAGGCGTGCTCGCCGGCTATGCGAAGCTCGGCCCGGTGACCTTGCCGGTCACGCCCGCAGGCGCGGCGGCCGAGCTCAGCCAGCTCTACCTCAGGAAGGCCTGGCATGGCGCCGGAATCGCCCAGACGCTGATGGACTGGGTGCTGGAGACGGCGCGCGGGCGCGGCGCCGAGGAACTCTATCTTTCGGTCTTCACCGAGAATCACCGCGCCCGGCGCTTCTACGCGCGCTACGGCTTCGAGGAGGTCGGGCCCTATATCTTCATGGTCGGCAACCACGCCGATCAGGACATCATTCTCAGGGCAAGGTTATGAAAGTCGAAGTGATTCAGGCCGCCGCTTTGGCGGGCGTGCCGCATGGCTTCCTCGGCCGACGCGGGGGCGCCTCGGAGGGAATCTGCGCCGGCCTGAACGTGGGCCTCGGCTCGGGCGACGACCGCGAGGCGATTGCCGAGAATCGCCGCCGCGCGGTGGCCGCGGTTGCGCCG
>JAFAZM010000155.1 GCA_019239785.1 Sphingomonadaceae bacterium | reverse complement strand
GCGACACCTTCTTCTTCGCCGGCCTGGTGCTCGAGGTCGAGCGGATCGACGGCACCGACCTGATCGTCCGCGCCAGCGCGAAGTCGGCGCGGATCCCGACCTATCTCGGCGCCCGCATGGCGATGACCACCAATCTCGCCGACCGCGTCCGCCACTTCCTCTGGGACAGGACGCAATGGCCGCGCTTTCCCGACGACGTGCGCGACTGGCTCAACGTCCAGGATTATCGCTCGACCCTGCCGGCGCCGGACCAATTGCTGGTCGAGACCTTCCCGCACGAGCATCGCCACTACATGGTCGCCTACAGCTTCGAAGGCTGGAACGCGCACCAGTCGCTCGGCATGCTGATCACAAGGCGGATGGAAAGTGCGGGGCTGCGGCCGTTGGGCTTCGTCTCCAACGATTATGCGCTCGCCTGCTACGGGCTCGAGCCGATCCCCGATCCGGCCTCGCTCTTCTCGGCCGATATCCTCGAGCAGGAGTTCGTCGACTGGGTGCAGGGTTCGAGCCTGCTGAAGCGCGCTTTCCGCGAGGTGGCGGTGATCGGCGGCCTGGTCGAGCGCCACCATCCCGGAAAGCGCAAGACCGGGCGGCAGGTCAGCTTCTCGACCGACCTGATCTACGACGTGCTGCGCCGCTACGAGCCCGATCACCTGCTGCTGAAGGCCGCCTGGGACGATGCCCGCACGAGGATGACCGACGTCGGCCGCCTCGCCTCCCTGCTCGACCGGGCCCAGGACACGATGGTCCACGTCCAGCTCGACCGGGTCTCGCCGATGGCGGTCCCTGTGCTGGTCATCATCGGCCGCGAGCGCACCGCCACCGGCACCGTGGACGACAGCCTGCTGATCGAAGCCGAAAGCCTCGCCGAGATCGCGATGCGGGTGGATTGAAATTCCTCCCCTGGAAGGGGAGGGGGACCGCGCGCAGCGCGGTGGAGGGGTATCAGCGTTCGAAGCAGTCGCCGATGCTGAGAATGATCTCCTACGCTGATACCCCACCACTACCGCCTTCGGCGGCGGTCCCCCTCCCCCTAAGGGGGAGGACTTGTTCGCTGCGGCGGTGGACCATCGCCGACGCGGCGGGATTCCCCCGACAGGGAGAATGCTCTACGTGAAAGCCATGGACGTGTCGGTCGAGATCCATTGCGAAACCTGCGGCAGCGCCAATTACAGCCTGCCGGACGGCCATGGCGACGAGTCGCCGATCCGCTGCAACGATTGCGGGGCGCCGCAGGGAACGATCGGTGAGCTGAAGGCGGCTTTGGTCGAGCAGGTGTTCGACCATAGCGCGGAGGCGCTGCGCCGCGATCTCGAGCGGCTGCTCGCCGCAAGGCTCTGAAGGGGGTTCGGGCATGCGCATCCTGCTGGTTCCCACTCTCGCCCTGCTCCTCGCCATCCCCGCCTCGGCGCAGCAGCGTCATAGCGACGTCGGCCCTGCCGACCTCGCCGCCCACCAGCGCATGCTCGTGCTCGACACCCATCTCGACATCCCCGAGCGCTGGGACGACGGCAGCTGGGATTTCGGGGTCCGCCACCGCTATGACGAGGACCACAGCCAGGTCGATCTGCCGCGGATGGACGAAGGCGGGCTCGATGGCGGCTTTCTCGTCATCTACACGCCGCAGGGGGCGCTGACCCCGGAAGGCTATCGCGAGGCGCGCGACGCGGCCCTGGTCCGCGCCGCCGCGATCCGGCGGGTGCTCGGCGAGAATAGGAGCCGGATCGGCCTCGCCCTGACGCCGGACGATGCGCTGCGCCTGGTCCGCCAGGGCCGGCATTTCGGCTTCCTCAGCATGGAGAACAGCTGGCCGCTCGGCGAGGACCTCTCCTTGCTCACCACCTTCTACCGGCTCGGCGTCCGCCTCGCCGGTCCCGTCCACTTCAAGAACAACCAGCTCGGTGACAGCGCCACCGACACGCCGCGCTGGAACGGCCTCTCGCCGCTCGGCCGGCAATGGGTCGCGGAGATGAACCGGCTCGGCATGCTGATCGATGCCAGCCACGCCTCGGACGCCGTGTTCGACCAGTTGCTGGAGCTGAGCCGGGTGCCGATCATCGCCTCCCATTCGGGATCGCGCGCGATCTACGACCATCCGCGCAACCTCGACGACCCGCGGATGCGGCGGCTGGCCCAGGGGGGCGGCGTGCTGATGGTGAACAGCGTCTATCTGGCGCCGATGGACAATTCGCCGGCCCGCGACGCGATCGACGAGCGCCACAAGAATTGGGCGAACCTCAGCGCGGCCCAGCGCACCCAGCTGCTGCGGGACGAGGCGGCGCTGAACCGCGCCCATCCGCCCGGCACCGCCGATTTCGAGCTCTACATGCGCGCGATGCTGCACGCGATCCAGGTGATGGGCGTCGATCATGTCGGCATGGGCGCCGACTGGGACGGCGGCGGCGGCGTGATCGGGATGCAGGACATTACGGCCCTGCCGCGGATCAGCGCGCGGCTGCGGCGCGAGGGGCTGAGCGAGGCCGACATCGCAAAGATCATGGGCGGCAATCTGCTGCGGGTGCTGCGCCAAGCCCAGGCGGGGGCGGCAACGCACTGATCGTGCGGGCCTTTCCTCGCGCGCCCGGCCCGGTTAGGGTCCCTACCGGGCGGGGCGCGAGAGTGGAGTAGGGCAAAGGATGGATGGCGTGCCGCCTTTGCCGGACCATGCGCGGCCCGCGCCGATCCCGCAGGCCCCCGGCGACGGCACCGACTGGTCGGCGACCTGGTTCGGATCGGTCGAGACCTGGCCGCAATCGCTGCGGACCGCCGCAAGCATCGTGCTCGGCTCGACGCTGCCGATGTTCATCGGCTGGGGCCCCGACTTCCGGATGCTCTACAACGACGCCTATGGCGAGATCTTGGGCGACCGCGGCCCCGCTTTGGGCAAGCCGGGACGCGAGGTCTGGAGCGACGCCTGGCCGCGGATCGAGCCCAATGCGAAGCGCGCGCTTGCCGGCGAGACCCTCTATTTCGAGGCGGAGCCGCGCCTGCTGCGCCGCGCCGGCGGCGAGGAGCAGGTGTGGCTGACCTACGCCTACCATCCGATCGCCGGCGAAGGCGGGCTTGCGGTCGGCGTGATCGGCACCGTCACCGCGATCAGCCGCGACGGCCAGGCCGAGCAACGGGTGCGCGAGAGCGAAGAGCGCTTCCGCCTGATCGCGGATGCGGCGCCGGTGCCGATCTGGGTGACCAAGCTCGACCGCAAGCGCAGCTTCGTGAACCGCGCCTATGTCGACTTCGTCGGCGTCACCTATGAGGAGGCGGTCGACTATGACTGGCGGCAGGTCATCCATCCGGAGGACGCGCCGCGCCTCCTCGCCGAATCGCTCGCCGGCGAGGCGAGCCTGAAATTGTTCGTGCTCGAAGGCCGCTTCCGCCGCGGCGACGGCGAATATCGCTGGCTGCGCTCGATCTCGCAGCCGCGCTGGGGGCCGAACAACGAGCATATCGGCTTCATCGGCGTGGCCCACGACATCACCGAATGGAAATTGGGCAAAGAGGTGCTGGAGGCGCGGGTCGCGGAGCGGACCTCCGACCTGCGTCTCGCTTTGGACCGGCTGCAGGCCGAGGTCGCCGAGCGCGAGCGCGCCGAACAGGCGCTGCGCCAGGCCCAGAAGATGGAGGCGGTCGGCCAGCTCACCGGCGGCATCGCGCACGATTTCAACAATCTGCTCACCCCGGTGATCGGCGGGCTGGAGATCATCGCGCGCAGCATCGAGGAGCCGCGGCTAAAGCGGATCGCCGAGGCGGCGCTCGAATCGGGCCGCCGCGGCGCCAAGCTCACCACGCAATTGCTCGCTTTCTCGCGCCTGCAGCGGATCAGCATGGCGCCGGTCTCGGTCAACGGCGTGATCGAGCGGATGCGGCTGATGCTGAAACATTCGATCGGCGGCGGGGTGGCGATCCGCACCGCGCTCGCGCCGGAGGCCGATCATGCCCTGTGCGACGAGAACCAGCTCGAGAATGCGATCCTGAACCACGC
>JAFAZM010000120.1 GCA_019239785.1 Sphingomonadaceae bacterium | reverse complement strand
TTCGCCGCGCCGAAGCCGTCCATGATCCGGTGCCAGAGCACCCGCGCCGCGCGCAGCTTCGCCACCTCCATGAAGAAATTCATGCCGATGCCGAAGAAGAAGCTGAGGCGCGGCGCGAAGGCATCGATGTCGAGCCCCGCGGCCATGGCGCGCCCGGCGTATTCCTTGCCGTCGGCGAGCGTGAAGGCGAGCTCCTGCACCGCGGTCGCCCCGGCCTCGTGCATGTGATAGCCGGAGATCGAGATCGAATTGAACTTCGGCATGTGCGCCGAGCAATATTGGATGATGTCGGCGACGATCCGCATCGATGGGGCCGGCGGGTAGATATAGGTGTTGCGGACCGCGAACTCCTTGAGGATGTCGTTCTGGATCGTGCCGGTCAGCTTTTCCTGCGGCACGCCCTGCTCCTCGGCGGCGACGATGTAGAAGGCCATGACCGGCAGCACCGCGCCGTTCATCGTCATCGACACCGACATCTCGCCGAGCGGGATGCCGTCGAACAGGATTTTCATGTCGTCGAGCGTGTCGATCGCGACGCCCGCCTTGCCGACGTCGCCGACCACGCGGGGATGGTCGCTGTCATAGCCGCGATGGGTGGCGAGATCGAAGGCGACCGAGATGCCGTGCTGCCCTGCGGCGAGGTTGCGCCGGTAGAAGGCGTTCGAGTCCTCGGCGGTCGAGAAGCCCGCATATTGGCGGATCGTCCAGGGCCGGCCGGTATACATCGAGGCATAGGGACCGCGGGTGAACGGGGCGAAGCCGGGCAGGCCGGGGTCGAGGCCGTCTATGTCCTCGGCCGTATAGAGCGGCCGGACCTCGATCCCCTCGGGGGTGCGCCAGGTCAGGTCCTTGCCCTTCGCCTCCTTCGCGGCAGCGGCGTCCCAATCGGTCCTGGTCGGTTTCTTTTCGGTCAATCCAAATCCCGTTCGGGCTGAGCCTGTCGAAGCCCTTTCCTTCCCGTCTCCCTCAAACAGAAAGAAAGCCCTTCGACAAGCTCAGGGCGAACGGACGAGGAGATGACGCGGCAGCGGGTTGGCGAAGCCGCCCCATCATTCCCTGGAGCCCAGGATCCGCCCGGCCAGCCTCGCCAGCGGTCCGAACTCGACCACTGGCGGATCGTCACCATGGCCTTCACGCGGCGGCACCCGGCCCACCGGCACCGGAGGGAGTGCGGCCTGCCATGCCTCGAAATTCGCTCTTTGCTCGGCGAGCGTGGTCACCGTGTCGAAGGGCGCAGGGTCGAGCGCGTTCAGCCGGTGCGTCGCTTCCCGACCGGGCAGCAATTGCTCCACGAACGGACTTGCGTGCCCGGGCCTCGACCAGCAATCGGCCCGCGCGGCACCGTGGAGCAGCCGCCATCCCTCGGGCTCGATCGTCGCCCGCCAGACGGCCAGCGCCTCGAACAGATTGGCGCCGGTGAAGCTCGGCTCGGTGGCTTCCCCGATCTCAGCATCGGGCTCGGCGAGGGCGCCGAAATAGCAGCGGCTGCCGCGCTGGTGCGAAAGATTATGCCGCATCGGCACGCTCGCCGTGCGCCCGTCGGCCTGGCCGATACGGAGAAGGACGCGCTCGGTCCGCATCAATCCACCCCTTCCGGGGTCTCCATGATCTCGGTGAGCACGCCGCCCATGTCCTTCGGGTGCAGGAAGAAGATCGGCGTGCCATGCGCGCCGATCCGCGTCGGGCCGAGGATACGCGCGCCGTTGCCTTCGAACCAGTCCCGCGCCGCCGTGATGTCCGGCACCTCGAAGCAGACATGATGCTGTCCGCCGGCCGGGTTCTTTTCGAGGAAATTGACGATCGGCGAGTCCGGCCCGAGCGGCTCGATCAATTCGATCTGACTGTTCGGCGTGTCGACGAAGCAGACCCGTACGCCCTGCGCCGGCAGGTCGAAGGGTTCGCGCACCACCTCGGCGCCCATCAGCGCGCGGTAGCGGGCAACCGATTGCTCGATCGATGGCGTAGCGACGCCGACATGATTGAGGCGCCCGAGCTTCATGCAGTTCTCCTGAGGGTGGGAACAAGTGGCAGGACGTGATCGCGGGTGAGCGGCGCAAGGATCACCGAAGCGAGATCGTCGGGATCGTGCCAGGTGATCTCCTCGATCTCGGCCGCCGGACGGATCTCGCCTTCGAGCACCACCCCGAACAGCTCCGCCTCGACCGTGAGACCCGGCTCGTTGGCCGCCGGAGCATGGAATCGGCCCAGCGGCCTGGGCGCACCGGCGAGGCCGCAGTCCAGTTCCTCCCTCAGCTCGCGCCGGAGCGCCTCGGCAGGAGTCTCGCCGGGTGCGAGCTTGCCGCCCGCCTGCATGAAGGCCTGGGTGCCACGCTTGCGCACCAGCAGGGTGCGGCCGCGCTCGTCGACGATCACCGCCGCGGCGATGCGGATATGGGCATCCCCATTCACGCGCCTGCGCGCCCGGCGATGGACAGGCCGGGACTCATTTGCCCGCCCCCCTGTTCGTCTCCTCCGCCGCCTCCCGCTCGTCTTCCGCACGGGCCTCGGCGGCAACCCGGTTGGCCTCTGCCCAATATTTGTCGGCCATGATCATGACCGGACGCGCCGCGTTTGCCACATTCTGCCAGTCGGCTTCGATCTGGGGATCGATCTGATTCTCGTGTGCCGCGCGCGCCTGCCGGATGCGTTCCTGCGGCGTCGTGCCCTGCGAGCAGCCGGCGAGGCAGAGCAGGATTGCCAGCGGTGCGAGCGCCCGCTTCGCGCGCGATCTCGCCGCTGCCACGCTCATAGCGGGATATTGTCGTGCTTCTTCCACGGATTCTCGAGCTGCTTGTCGCGCAGCTTCCTCAATCCCAGCGCGATCCGCCGCCGCGTGGAATGCGGCATGATCACCTCGTCGATGAAGCCCTTGCTCGCCGCGACGAAGGGGTTTGCGAAGCGGGCCTCATAGTCGGCGGTGCGCTCGGCGATCTTCTCCGGATCGCCGATATCCTTGCGGAAGATGATCTCGACCGCGCCCTTGGCGCCCATCACCGCGATCTCGGCGGTCGGCCAGGCATAATTGAGGTCGCCGCGCAAATGCTTGGAGGCCATCACGTCATAGGCGCCGCCATAGGCCTTGCGGGTGATCACGGTGATCTTCGGCACCGTCGCCTCGGCATAAGCGAAGAGCAATTTCGCGCCGTTCTTGATGATCCCATTATGCTCCTGCGCGACACCCGGGAGGAAGCCGGGCACGTCGACGAAGGTCAGGATCGGGATGTCGAAGGCTTCGCAGAAGCGGACGAACCGCCCCGCCTTCTTCGAGCTGGCGATGTCGAGCACGCCGGCGAGCACCATCGGCTGGTTCGCGACCACGCCGACGGTGCGGCCCTCGATCCGGCCGAAGCCGGTGATGATGTTGGCGGCATGGGCGGGCTGCAGCTCGAAGAAGTCGCCGTCGTCGACGACCTTCCGGATCAGCTCGTGCATGTCGTAGGGCTTGGCCGCGCTGTCCGGAATCAGCGTGTCGAGGCTTTCGTCGAGCCGGTCCCAGGGATCGTGGCAGGGCCGCTCGGGCAGGTCGTGGCGGTTCGACAGCGGCAGGAAATCGAAGAAGTCGCGGGTTGCGAGCAAGGCGTCGATGTCGTTCTCGAAGGCGACGTCGGCGACGCCGGACTTGGTGGTGTGGGTGATCGCGCCGCCCAATTCCTCCTGCGTCACCACCTCGTTGGTCACCGTCTTCACCACGTCCGGGCCGGTGACGAACATGTAGGACGAATCCTTCACCATGAAGATGAAGTCGGTCATCGCGGGCGAATAGACCGCGCCGCCGGCGCAGGGGCCCATGATCAGGCTCACCTGCGGGACCACGCCGGAGGCGAGCACGTTGCGCTGGAAGACCTCGGCATAGCCGGCAAGGCTGGCGACGCCTTCCTGGATGCGGGCGCCGCCGCTGTCGTTGAGGCCGATCACCGGGGCGCCGACCTTCATCGCCATGTCCATGATCTTGCAGATCTTCTGGGCGTGGCGCTCGGAGAGCGAGCCGCCGAAGACGGTGAAATCCTGGGCGAAGACGAAGACGAGGCGGCCGTTGATCGTGCCGGAGCCGGTGACGACGCCGTCGCCGGGCACCTTCTGCGTCTCCATCCCGAAGTCGACGCAATTATGCTCGACATACATGTCATATTCTTCGAACGAACCCTGATCGAGCAGCACGGTCAGCCGCTCGCGGGCGGTGAGCCGCCCCTTGGCGTGCTGCGCCGCGATCCTCTTCTCACCTCCGCCGAGGCGCGCCGCCGCACGCCTTTTTTCGAGCTCTTCGATCGTCGTGGCCATGAGGCGTTCTTATGCGCGCCCGCGAGGCGAGGCAAATTTCCACCTCGGCGCTCGCCATTGCGGCTGGCCGCGATCCGCCATTAGCAAAATCGTAGCCGATGCCTTCCTAGAAGGCAGGCTGGATGACAGCCGAATTCTCCTTCGAGGTCGACCGGGCGCGCGATCTGGTGCGGATCAGGATGGCCGGCTTCTTCACCCATGCCGACATTGCCGACTTCATGACGGCGCGGCGGCTGGCCCATGCGCGGCTGACCTGCGGCCCCAACCAGCATCTTACCCTGAACGACATCAGCGGCATGAGCCTGCAGGCGCAGAGAATCGTCGACGCCTTCCGGGAAATGTTGGCGGACCCCGAATTCCGCTCGCGCCGGCTTGCCTTCGTCGTCGGCAAGAATATCGCCCGCTCGCAGGCGATCCGCGCGCTCGAAAGCCGCGCGGCGCGCTGGTTCGACGATCCGGCCGAGGCCGAAGCCTGGCTGTTCGCGGAGGAGCTGGAAGAGGCGCCGCGGCGCCGCGCCGCCGGCTGAGCCCCGGAGCGGCCCCAACCGCGCTTACTTTCCCTCGAAGCGCGGCTGCCTTTTCTGCAGGAAGGCCATCACGCCCGCCTTGAAGTCGTCGGTCCGGCCGGCGATCGTCTGGGCATGGCGCTCGGCGGCGAGCGCCTCGCCGAGCGGCGCCTGGCCGGCGTCACGGGCGAGCTTGCGAAGCAGCGTATAAGCCACCGTCGGCCCCCGGGCGAGGCGGGCGGCGAGCAGGGCCGCTTCGCTCTCGAGCTCGTCCTCCTCGACCATCCGGCTGATCATCCCCCAGGCGGCGGCCTGCTCGGCGGGGATGCGCTCGCCGAGCATCATCATCTCCATCGCACGGGCCCGCCCGGCGAGGCGCGGCAGCAGCCAGGTCGCGCCGGCGTCGGGGACCAGACCCAGATTGATGAAGGCCTGGAGGAAATAGGCCGAGCGCGCCGCGATCACGATGTCGGCGGCAAGCGCGAGCGAGCAGCCGGCGCCGGCGCAAGGCCCGCGCACCGCGGAGACGACCGGCATCGGCAACGCGAACACGTCCTCGATCAGCGGATTCAAATGCGACTCGAGCGCGGCGCCGACATCGTCGGGCAGGCCGCCGCCGGCAACCAGGTCGGCCCCGCTCGAAAAGGCGCGCCCCTCCCCGATCATCAGCAGGCAGCGCGCGCCGCGGTCGGCGAGCGAAGCCAAAGCCGTGCGCATCTCCTCGATCAGCCCCGCATTGAGCGCGTTCAACGAGTCCGGACGGTTGAGCGTGATCGTCGTCACGGCGGCGGGGCTGATCTCGAGGCGGATATATTGGAAATCCATCCAGGCCTTGTGGCGTAATTTCGTGCTGGCGGCCATCTGTCATTCGCCACTATCTGTCCGAAAAACCGACCGGCAGGAGAGGAAGATGACCGAGCCCGTCTTCGCCAGTTTCGAGCTGCCGCGTGCCGCCATAAGAATCGTCTTCCTTCCCCTCACAGTGATCGTCGCAGGCAGTCTGCTGATCATGCTGCTGGGAGTCCCCTTCCATGAGAACGGCAATCTGCCGGCGGCGACGGGACATCTGGAGACCGCCGGTCGACTCAAGATGCTGGCGGCATGGCTGCTTCTGGCCGCGACGACCGTGGCATGCCTCGCCTATTTCGTGCGAACGGTGCGGGCATCCGCCCCCGGCACGCGCGACCGCCTGACCAAGGCGTATATAGGGCTCACGCTCTTTGGCGTCGCGGCGGTAGCTGGGGGTCTGATCTCCGGTGCGCCGCGGTTTCTCGGCGAGCACGAGATCTGCAATGCGTTTGCCGGAAACTGGGAGCCGGGGAACCTGTGGCCTTGGCTCGACCTGCGGCCGGCCTGCTCCGGGGTGCAGTTCAATATGCTCTGGTGGCTGAACGAGGTCCAGAAAATCGGCCTGGCGTTGGTTTCTCCGGCCTTGGTTCTGGGAACGATCTCCTGCCTCGCCATGCCGGATCCGGGAACCCGCGCGGCATGTCGATTGCAGGCAAGGCGATTGAATGCGCATCTCTACCTCGCGGCGGCCGTGCTGGTGATTGGCCTGCTCTTTCTGAGCGCGCTGATGCGATGGCCGGCATCCGGTCTCGCGGGCGAGGCGGCGGCGCCTTACACCAGTCATGTCGACGCCTACATCTTCTATTGGGGCGCGACCTACTCGGTGTTCATCGCCTCTTATTATGTCCCGGTGGCGGTCTGGTTGTCGGAGAATTGCAGGAAGGTCGCGGCCCCGCCGGCGGAAGTGAAATCAGCAGCGGCAGGGCGCAAATCGGCCGCGGCGGCAAGGGACAAAGGCGGCGAATCTGACGCCGACGAAAATCCGGTTTCCGACCTGTTCAGCTTGTTCAAGACGGTGGCAGCGCTGTTCGCCCCGGCCATTGCCGGCCTGCTGGGCAGCGTCCTTCACCTCTAGGCTCGTTCCGGGAGCGCGGCCGCGTCAACGCGCCGCGGTCACCCGCCACACGGTGTTGCCGACATCGTCCGCGACCAGCAACGCCCCGTCGCGGGCGATCTGGACGCCGACCGGGCGGCCCTGGGCGCGGCCGCGTGCATCGAGGAAGCCGGTCAGCACGTCGATCGGCTGGCCGGTGGGGCGGCCGCCCGTGAAGGGGACGAACACCACCTTGTAGCCGCTATAGGGGCGACGGTTCCACGAGCCGTGCTCGCCGACGAAGACGCCGCTGGCGAAGGCCGGGCCGAGCCGGGCGCCGTCGGCGAAGGCAAGGCCCAAAGCGGCGACGTGCGGACCCAGCGCGAAATCGGGAATGATCGCGCGGGCGACCATGTCGGGGCGCGGCGGCTCCATCCGATCGTCGACATGCTGGCCGAAATAGGACCAGGGCCAGCCGTAGAAGCCGCCGGGCTGGACCCGGGTCAGGTAATCGGGGACGAGGTCGCTGCTGAGCTCGTCGCGCTCGTTGACGACCGCATAGAGATCACCGCTCCCCGGCCGGAACGCGATCCCCACCGGATTGCGCAGGCCGGTCGCGAACAGGCTGTGGCTGCCGGTCGCCGGGTCGATCTCCCAGATCGCCGCGCGCTCCTCCTCCTCGGCCAGGCCATGCTCGACGATGTTCGAATTGGAGCCGACGCCGATATAGAGGCGGCTTCCGTCCGGGCTCGCGGCGAGGCTCTTGGTCCAGTGATGGTTGCGGCCTGCCGGCAGCCGGGTGATCATGCGGGGCCCAACGCCGATGCTGGTCGCGCCCGGATCGTAGGGGAAAGCGAGCAGGGCGTCGGCGTCGGCGACATAAAGCGTGCGGCCGACCACGGCCATGCCGAACGGCGAGGTGAGGCCGGAGAGATAGGTGGTGCGGACCTCGGCGACGCCGTCGCCGTCGGCGTCGCGCAGCAGCGTGATGCGGTTCGGGCTCGGCACCGCCGAACCGGCTTTCTCCTGGAAGAGGTGGAAGAAATAGCCTTTGAGGCTGTGATCCTCGAAGCCGGGCTCCGGCGGCGGCGCCGAGGTCTCGGCGACCAGGACGTCGCCATTGGGCAGGGTCAGCAGCCAGCGCGGATGGTCGAGGCCGGTGGCGAAGGGCGCGACCTGCAGGCCCGGCGCCGCAACCGGTGTCGCCCCCGCCGGCCAGTGCGACGCCTGGGCGACATGGACGGTCGGCAGCAGCATGCTCGCCGGGCGCGGGATCTCCGGATTCGGCCCGCTGGTCTCGGCGATGGCGAGCCGGGCATGATCGCCGCAGCCGGTAAGGACGAACGGAAGCGCAAGCAGCGCGGCAGGCAGGCGGGTCATCGCGGCCCTTTCAGTCGGCCGCCGCGACGGGCTCCCGCGGGGGATGGAGGCGGAGCCTGCGGACGCGGCGGGAGTCGCTGTCGGTGACCTCAAGTCGCCAGCCGCTGGGATGTTCCACCATCTCGCCGGCCTGCGGCACATGGCCGGCAAGGACGAAGGCGAGGCCGCCGAGCGTGTCGATATCCTCCTCGACCGTGCCGAGCCGCGCATCGATCGCCTCGGCGACGTCCTCGAGCTCAGCGCGCGCGTCCGCTTCCCAGAGGCCCCCGTCCATCGGGATCAGCAAAGCCGAAACCTCGTCGTCATGCTCGTCCTCGATATCGCCGACGATCTCCTCGACCAGGTCCTCGATCGTCACCAGGCCCTCGGTGCCGCCGAACTCGTCGACGACGATGGCGAGATGCACCCGCTCGGCGCGCATCCGCCCGAGCAGGTCGAGCACCCCCATCGATTCGGGGACGAACAGCGGCGTGCGCATCAAAGCGCGGATGTCCTCGGGCGGCGGCGCGCCGCCGACCTGGACCGCGAACAGATCCTTGACGTGGATCATGCCGATGACGGCGTCGAGGCTCTCCTCATAGACCGGCATCCGGCTGTGGCCGGCTTCGGTGAAGGCGGCGATCAGCTCGGCAAAGCCGGTATCGACCGGCACCGCATAGATGTCGCCGCGCGGCACGGCGACGTCGCCGGCCGTCTTCTCGCCGAAATGGAGGATGTTGAGCAGCATCTGCCGCTCGACATGGCTGAGATCGCCGACCCCGGGCACCTCGCCCTCGCGGCTCTCGATCGCCTCCTCGATCTCGTCGCGCAGGGTCGATTCGGCGGCGTCGCCGAAGACGAGGGCGCGAAGGCCGCTCCAGAACGTCCGTCCTTCCTGGACGCCGGGACTGTCGTCTTCCATGGATTTAGGATTGCACCTCGCTCAGTTCGTAAGGATCGGGAATGCCGAGGGCGGCGAGCGCCCGTCGCTCCAGATCCTCCATCTCCTCGGCATCCTCGTCGCTCGTTTCGTGATCGTAACCTAGCAGATGCAGCGTGCCATGCACCACCAGATGCGCGGCATGGGTCTCGACCGCGATCCCCTTCTCCGCCGCCTCGGCCGCGCAGACGCCGTGTGCGAGCACGACATCGCCGAGCAATTGCGCGCCATCGAGCTCGTCCTCTTCCGCCATCGGGAAGGAGAGGACGTTGGTCGGCTTGTCCTTCTGGCGCCAGTTGGCGTTCAGCGCGCGCACCTCTTCGTCCGAGGTGAACTTCACCGAGACCTCGCTGTCCGAGAGGGCCGGATGGCGGCTATGCGCGATCGCGGCATGAACGGCGCTGCGGGCGAGCGCGGGCCAGTCTATGCGCGGGTCCCACTCGTCCGAGACGTCGGTTTCGACGCCGATCATCGTTCGCGGCTCACTGGGTCGGGCCTTCATAGGCCTCGACGATCTTGCCCACCAGCGGATGCCGAACCACGTCGCCGGCGCCGAAGCGGACCATCGAGATCTTGTCGATCCCCTCCAATTTGCCGACCGCGTCGTTCAGACCCGAAGTGATCCCCGGCGGCAGATCGGTCTGGTTGGGATCGCCGCAGATCACCATGCGGCTGCGCATGCCGAAGCGGGTCAGGAACATCTTCATCTGCTGCGGCGTCGTGTTCTGCGCCTCGTCGAGGATGATGAAGGCGTCCGAAAGAGTGCGGCCGCGCATGAACGCGATCGGCGCGATCTCGATCTCGCCGGACGCGATCCGCCGCTCGACCTGCTCGGTCGGCAGCATGTCGTAGAGCGCGTCGTAGAGCGGCCGCAGATAGGGATCGACCTTCTCCTTCATGTCGCCGGGAAGGAAGCCGAGCCGTTCGCCGGCTTCGACCGCCGGGCGCGACAGGATCAGCCGGTCGACGCTGCCGCCGATCAATTGCTGCACCGCCTGGGCGACGGCGAGATAGGTCTTGCCGGTACCCGCAGGGCCGAGCGCGAAGATCATCTCGTCCCGGGCCAGCGCCTCCATATAGACGGCCTGCTGCTTCGAGCGCGGCACGATCGTCTTCTTGCGGGTCCGGATCATGACCTTGGGCGGCTCGATCACCTCGGGGGCGATGATCCCGTCCAGGGTCGGCTGGCCGGACATGGAGATGATCGCGTTCACCGTCTCGGCGTCGATGTCGTGGCCTTCGTCAAGCCGGTTGTAGAGGCCGAGCAGCACCTCGCGGGCGCGGGCGGCATGCTGGGGATCGCCCTCGATCTGCACCTTCGCGCCGCGCGCCGCGACATAGACGCCGAGCCGATCCTCGATCGCGACCAGATTGCGGTCAAACTCGCCGAACAAGGGCCCGAGCAGGTGCGGCTGCTCGAACTCGATCTCCAGCCGGGCACGAGGGCCGGCTTCGTCTGCGGCTTTGCGATTTTGAGGCATCAACGCACCTTCGTCACCCCCGCGAAAGCGGGGGTCCAGACGAAGCTATTGTCAAGCGAAGAGGCAGTCTGGATTCCCGCTTTCGCGGGAATGACGGAGGAGGGTTTCGTCACGCGGCTTCCTTCACCAGCTCTGCGCCGGCCAGGCTGTTCGGCCCGGCGGAGAGTAACTCGACCTCGACGATCTCACCGATCGCCGCCTCGGTCTCCAGATGCACCGACTGCAGCCAGGGCGTCTTGCCGACCTTCTGGCCCGGCTTGCGGCCCGGCCGCTCGAGCAGGATCTCGGTGCGGCGGCCGACGCTGGCCTGGTTGAAGGCGAGTTGCTGGGCGTTGAGCAGGGCCTGGAGCCGCTGCAGCCGTTCGTCCATCAGCTCGGCGGAAATCTGATCCTCCATCTCGGCCGCCGGCGTTCCGGGCCGCGGCGAATATTTGAACGAGAAAGCCTGGGCATAGTTCACCGCTTCGACGAGCTGCAGCGTCGCTTCGAAATCCTCCTCGGTCTCGCCGGGGAAGCCGACGATGAAGTCGCCGGAAATGGCGATGTCGGGACGGGCGGCGCGGACCCGGCCGAGGATCCGCAAATAGGTCGCCGCGTCGTGGCTGCGGTTCATCGCCTTCAGCACGCGGTCGCTGCCCGACTGCACCGGCAGGTGAAGATAGGGCATCAGCTTGCCGACCTCGGCATGGGCGCGGATCAGGCTCTCGTCCATGTCCATCGGATGGCTGGTCGTGTAGCGGATCCGCGCGAGACCGGGCAGCGCATCGAGCGCGCGGATCAAAATGTCCAGGCCGCGGCCTTCCGCATCGCGCCAGGCATTGACGTTCTGGCCGAGCAGGGTGATTTCCTTCGCGCCGGCATCGATCAGCGCTTTCGCCTCGTCGACGATCGCCGCGAACGGCCGCGAGACCTCGGCGCCGCGCGTATAAGGGACGACGCAATAGGTGCAGAATTTGTCGCAGCCTTCCTGCACGGTGAGGAAGGCGCTGGGCCCCTGCCGCCGCCGCGCCGGCAATGCGCCGAACTTGGAAAGCAGAGGCATGTCCGTATCGAGCGCGCCTTCGCCGCGCGCCGCCTTGCGCACCAGCTCCGGCAGATTGTGATAGGCCTGCGGGCCGACGACGATATCGACACCGGGCGCGCGGCGGACGATCTCGGCGCCTTCCGCCTGGGCGACGCAACCCGCGACCGCGATCATCGGCGGCGGCCCGTCCCGCCTCACCAGCCGGCCGATGTCCGAATAGACCTTCTCGGCCGCCTTCTCGCGGATGTGGCAGGTGTTGAGGACGACGAGATCGGCGTCGACGCCGTCGGCGGCGGCGTCGAGGCCCTCGGCTTCGAGCAGCTCGGCCATGCGCTCGCCGTCATAGACGTTCATCTGGCAGCCGAAGGATTTGACCTGGAAGGTTCTTGGAATCTGGGCGTTCATCGCGGCGGATATAGGGGATCGCCCCCGCCCAAGGAAGCGCCGAGCGGCGTTTGGACGAGAGCCTGGGCGACCTCCGCCTGCGACCGGGCGGCCAGCGCCTTGCGGTCGCCGGCCGCGCGCGGGTCGATGGGCGGGAGAAAATGCAGGGTCACCGGGAGAGTGCCGGGCCGCGAGAGGATCCGCTTCGCATTGGCCCCGAAAGCCTCGTCCTCCAGCCAGAGCACGTCGCCGACGGCGGTGCCGTAATCGATCGCGACCGGCTGCACGGCGACGCCGTCGAGCGGCGGGAAGAGCGATGCGAACAGGCTCGCCCGGAACGGCAGCAGGTCGGCGCCGCCGTCGGTCGTGCCTTCAGGGAACAAGGCGACCGCCCGCCCTTCCGCGAGCGCCTCGCGCAAGGCGTCGGCTTGGCCGCGGACGCTGCTGCGCACGTCGCGGTCGACGAAGATGGTGTCGTTGAGGCTCGCGGCCCAGCCGACCACCGGCCAGCCTGCGACGTCGCCGCGGGCGACGAAATTGACCGGCGCCGCGCCGCCCAGCGCCAGGACGTCGAGCCAGGAGACATGGTTGGCGGCGACCAGCACCTTCCGTTTCAGCGGCGCCCCCTGGACCCGGACGCGGAGCCCACAGCAGGCGCCGACATAGCCGAGGAAGATCTGAGGCCAGATCGGCCGTGCCCGCAGCAGCTTCCAGAGATAATGGAGCGCCAGGCAGAAGATGAGGCCGGCCAATATGGCGGCGACGCGCAAGGCTAGCCGCATCGGCAATATCGTGATGCGTTCAGCCGCCCATCCTGAGTAGGGACTGAGCCTGGCGAAGGCCGGTATCGAAGGTCCGGTCCGAGACCAGTGCGTCCTCCGATAATGGGCAGGTGAAACATGCCCCGCATGTTTCAGGATTGCCCGGGGGGCAATCCGACTTGCCCATGTTTCGACAAGCTCAACGGCTACTCAGGATGAGCGGGTTTTGGGATTTCACCCTGCTCATTCTGCTCTAATTCTCGCGGCTGAGGGAGACGCCGTAAAGCTCCATGCGATGATCGACCAGGCGGAAGCCGAGCCGCGCGGCGATCCGCCGCTGCAATTCCTCCAGCTCCTCGTCGACGAACTCGATGACCTTGCCGGTCTCGACGTCGATCAGATGGTCGTGATGGGTTTCCGCCGCCGCTTCGTAGCGGGCGCGGCCGTCGCCGAAATCGTGCCGCTCCAGGATGCCCGCTTCCTCGAACAGGCGGACGGTGCGGTAGACGGTGGCGATCGAGATACCCGGATCGACCGCGGCGGCGCGCGCGTGCAGCGCCTCCACGTCCGGATGGTCCTCGGAATCGCCGAGCACGCGAGCGATGACCTTGCGCTGCTCGGTGATCCTCAGGCCTTTTTCGGCGCAGAGCGCTTCGATGTCGATGCTGCGGGTCATCCGCTCCGCCTTAGACGGATCGCAAGGCGGAGCAAAGGGCGGAACGCAAAAGGGCCACCCCCGCGGTCGCGGGAATGGCCCCTTCCAGTGCCGGAAACCGGCTTATTTCTTCGCGGGCGTCCGCTTGCGCTTCGTGCCGAGGCCGATCTTCTTGGCCAGGGTGCGGCGCTGCTCGGCATAATTGGGCGCGACCATCGGATAGTCGGCGCTGAGGCCCCACTTCTGCCGGTACTGGTCCGGGGTCAGATTATAGTGGGTCATCAAATGCCGCTTCAGCATCTTCAGCTTCTTGCCGTCCTCGAGGCAGACCACGTAATCGGGCTTGACCGAAGAACGGACCGAAACCGCCGGCTCGGGCCGCGGCGCCGGCGCTTCGGGCTGGTCGCCGAGGCCGGAAAGCGCGCTGTGCACGTTGCTGATCAGCAATGGCAGGTCCGATACCGCGACCGAGTTGTTGCTGACATGGGCCGACACAATGTCGGCGGTGAGGGTGATCAGCGTCTCACCGAAATTATCCTGCGTGTCCATATGTCGTTGAAACCTTCATTCAGAGGAGCGTGACTGTCATTGGCCTGACTGTCAGTAACGTGGGATAGGTCTGTTGTGGCGGGTATGACAAGCCCGAAATGTTACGGTGCCCGCCTACATCGTCACACTGCGGGCCAAGGTCAGCGCGTCGTAAGTCTGGCCGGCATGGCCAGAAAGTAGTTTGGCTGCCGGGTGGCCAAAGAACAGGCGTCTCCTTTGCAAAGCCTAAGAGCATGATTTCCCTTGCAGACTTCGATCTGCGACGATCGCCCTTTGGCCGACCGCTCCGCGATGGTCGAGCGGCACCTTTGTCCGGGCGGCATACGCTTCACGCCGCACTCACAGCGACGCCTGCTTCAGAATGAAAGCAGAAGGCGCTGCATCGCGGCGAGTTCAACCACACGGCGCTCGCCCTGGGAAGCGCCGGTCCAAGAGACATGAGCTTCACGACCACCGTCATCGAAGACCGTGCCGGTCACCCGATCTGAGCTATTAGGGCGCGTGGCGGTCAGTTAGGGCCCTCGGACCCGATTGAATGTGCAGCTTTGCGGGTTGCACGTGACACGGATGCTGGGTCGAAAGGCTCAGAAACCTTCCCGAGGGCAATACCATGACGGGCCAGAATCACGCGAGAGATTGCTTCGCCGAAAGCCCGCACAAGGTGGGAAGAAGCAAGCAGGACGAGAGCCAGTCCGCTCAACGGCAGGCCGTTCTGGATGACAAGGTCCACCATGGGAATGTCTCCGCCTGGAGGGTCTTAAACCCCCCGTGCATTCATTCTCCTTCACATTCTAAGCTTATGACAAGCCCGAAACGGTCTAGCAGCAGCTATGCCGTAGCGTTCTTCGCCAAGGTCAGCGCGTCGTAGGTCTGGCCGGCATGGCCGCTATAGTAATTGCGCCGGCGGCCGACCAAAGTATAGCCGGCGCGTTCGTAGAGGCTAAGGGCATGATTTCCCTCGCGGACTTCGAGATGAAGCCGGGTTGCGCCGCGGCTTCCGGCATCTTCCGCGAAGCGGTCGAGCAGCATCTTGCCGACGCCTTTCCCCTGAACCTCGCGGCGCACCGCAAGCAGCAGCAGCTCGGCCTCGCCGGCCACCGCCCGGGACAAAGCGAAGCCGATCGCGGCCCCGTCCTCGCGCGCGATCGTCATCCAGACGCCGGGCATCGGCAGCAGGCCGGCGCATTGCGACGCGGTCCAGGCCTCGCCGAAGCGCGGATCGAAGCTGTCGTCCATCACAATCATCACCGCGTCGAGATCGGCGATGCTGCCCGGATCGAGGCGGATCATCGCATCGGCCTCGCATCAGGCGCTCGCCCGTAGATCGGCCGCGGCGGCAGGGCGCGCAGCTCCGGCGGCAGCAGCCGCGCATCGGCGGCGCTCGGCAGAGCATCGCGCCAGCTGCCGTGGCCGCGGGCCGCGACCAGGGCCTCGGCGCCGGAGCCGAGGACGAGCGCAGCGCTCATCGCGGCCGCCGCGTCGGCGGGCGCCAGCGAGCGGAGCTCGTCGAGGGGCGCGATCGGGTCACCGCCATAGCTTTGCACGAAAAGCTCGCCATGTCCCCCCACCAGCGCGACGCCGACCTCCGCAGGGCTTTCGCCAGCCGCGGCGGCGATCGCCGCGAGCGAGGAATAGCCCGACACCTTCACCCCCCAGCCGATCGCCAGCCCCTGCGCCGCGGCGAGGCCGACGCGCACGCCGGTGAAGCTGCCCGGCCCGCAATCGACCAGGATTTCGGTGGGGACGCGCCCGGCGAGCAGGTCGGCGATCATCGGCAGCAATTTCTCGGCATGGCCGCGCCCGACCAGCTCGTCGCGCTGGTCGAGGATTTCGCCGTCCGGGCCGAGCAGGGCCGCCGAGCAGGCCGCGGTGGCGCTGTCGATCACCAGCAGCATGGGGCGCTTTCAGTCATCCGGTCTCGCCAAGGCCCGCATTCTCCTCATCGTCACTCCCGCGAAAGCGGGAGTCCCGCTTTAACGCCGAGCGAGAAGAAAGAAGCGGGATCCCCGCTTTCGCGGGGATGACGGAGGAGGTCAAACCGCTTCGACCGCGACGACCTCGGGGACATAATGTTTCAGCAGGCTCTCGATGCCGTGCTTCAGCGTCATCGTCGAGGAGGGGCAGCCGGAGCAGGCGCCGTGCATCGCCAGATAGACGACGCCGTCCTTGTAGCCGCGATAGACGATGTCGCCGCCATCCTGCGCCACGGCCGGGCGGACGCGGGTGTCGATCAGGGCGCGGATCTCGGCGATCAGCTCGGCGTCGGCGGGATCGTCCTCGAAGCCGGCGTCGGGCGCGACATGGATGTCGCCGGCGCTGGCCGGGCGGAACAAAGGCGCGTCGCTTGCGAAATGGTCGAGCAGCACCTCCAGCACCTGCGGCTTCAGCTGGCGCCATTCGACGCCCGGGGCGGCGGTGACGGAGACGAAGTCGCGGCCGAAGAAGACGCCGTCGACCTCGCCGGTCGAGAAGATCGCCTCCGCGAGCGGCGAGGCCTCGGCGGCCTCGGGCGTCGCGAAATCGCGGGTGCCGGCATCCATCACCTTGCGGCCGGGAAGAAACTTCAGCGTCGCCGGATTGGGCGTGGTTTCGGTCTGGATCAGCATGAGGGGGATGTGGCCCGAAGCAGGCTGAGGTTCAAGGTCCGCTGGTGGTGGACGGAAAGACGATGCTATCTTGGCGGCGCTCTTCTTCGGGATGTTTCGGGATGCTCCTCGTGCTCTTGGCCACGGCCGCAATGCCTCAGCCCGCCGCGACGGCTCACGGACCCGTTCCGGATCGACCCGGGGCGTCCTGGATTGCGGATTCCGATTACCCTGCGAGCGCGCGTCAGCGGGAAGCATCGGGGGTCGTCCGCTACAGAGTCGAAGTAGGCGCAGACGGTGTGCCGACAAGCTGCACGATCATTCGATCGGCTGACGCGGACCTCGACCGGACCACCTGCAACGTCATGATGTCCCGCGCGCATTTTCAGCCGGCGCGCGACGGCGACGGTCACGCCGTGGCTGGCGCGTACACTGGCGGAGTGAATTGGATCCTGCCGCCGGCGGACGACGGCGCCCCGCCGCTCGCCCCGATGCGCATTGCCAATGCGGTGCGCCTCGACGAGCGGGTCAATGTGACGTGCTCGGTAAGCATGAACGGCGGGCCGTTTGGCGTACGTGGCGCCGAAGAGGAGTGCGGATTCCTGTCGGGCAGCGGCGCCGCGCAGGCGTTGCGGGCGGCAGCCCGACCCGCCGAGTTGATCCTGGTCTATAGCTTGGTTCCGGAGGGCGAGGCAGCCATTGGGGGAAACGAGGCGGCCGGTGCGACGCTTATCTCCGAAGCGACAGCGCAACTCGCGATCGGGCCCGAGGGCGGCGTGGCGGAATGCCGGCCCGCTGCGGTCCGCTCGTTTCCGCCTCAAATGGCGTTACGCATCCCGCCCGCATGCTGGATGCAGGGCCAGCCATCCTTCGTCGCCCCCGTCGCAGGTCCGCAAACGCGACGAGCGGCAACCTCGATCAGAGTCTATTACCGCCGCAGCCGGAGTCACTGATCCGCGGTCAAAAGTCCGGCTTGTCGTAGTGCGCCGGCGGCATGATCACCTCCATCCGCTCGGCGAGCAGGGGCCGGAAGCTGGGGCGGGACTTCATCACCGCGTACCAGTCGACGGTCTGCTTGTGGCCGCGCCAGTCGATGCCGCCGAGATAGTCGGCGACCGAGAGGTGGGCGGCGGCGGCGAGGTCGGCCATGGTCAGCACCGGGCCGGCCAGCCAGCGGCGATGGTCGAGCAGGTAATCGACATAATCGAGATGTGCGTTGGCCGAGGTCATCGCCCGCCGCAGCACGCCGGTGTCGGGCGGATCGCGGCTGACCAGCCGCTTGGTCATCCGTTCCTCCATCAGCGGCCCCACCACGTCGCGGTAGAGCTTCTCGTCGAACCAGGTGACGAGCCGGCGGATCTCGGCGCGATTGATCGCCGTGCCGGGGATGAGCGGCGTGCGGTCGATCGTCTCCTCGAAATATTCGCAGATCGCGCCCGAATCGATCAGCACCGTCCCCTTCTCGGATTCGACCAGGACCGGCGTCTGCCCGGCCGGGTTGAGGTCCATGAACTCGTCCTCCTGTAGCCAGGGCGATACGCGGACGAGCTCGTGCGGGATCGCCTTTTCGGCGAGGGCGAGACGGACCTTGCGGGAGAAGGGGCACAAGGGGAATTGGTAGAGCTGCCACATGGGCAGCGTTCATTAACCGCCGCGCCGCGTCAGTCCACCTCGCATTTCAGGTCGAAGCCCCGGAGACGCGCTCAGTCGCCCCAGGGATCGTCGTCGCCGTCGGGCGGCGGCGGCGCGGCGGGAGCCGGGGCGGGCGGCGCGCCGTAGCGGCCGCGCGGCGGCGGGGGCGCACCAGGAGCGGCGATCGCTTCGGCCATGTCCTGCTCGAACTGGCGGAAGGCGCGGCGGAGCGCCGGCTCGGCCGCGGCGAAGGCATCGGCGGCGCGGCCCATCGTAGCGGCGGTGCCGTAGATGGTCGCGTGCATGCGCCGCTCGAAATCGGGATCGTTGCGGCGCGCCATGTCGCGCAGGGTGCGGTGATGATGCCGGCCATAGGGATCGACCGCATCGACGATCGGGCCGACGTCGAGGTTCATCATCGCATCGGCGGCCCGGTCTATCGCGGGCGCATATTCCTCGACCAGCTCCCCCGGCCGTGCGGGCTGCGGCGCGGGCGGCTGCGCGAGCGCGGGCGTGACGAAAAAGGCGGCGGCGATGGTTCCGGCGATGGGGCCGATCAGCATCCGGCGCATGGCAAACTCCTCATGACGCTGGCAAAAAACGACTCGGGCCGTCTCTGGCTCCCTACAGATGAAAGACGGCTTAACGGCTGCCGATCATATCACCGCGGCGCCGCTTGCGGAAGATCGCGGCTCCGCTGCCGGAACATGGCGCGCGCGGGGTTGAGCACGTCGGCGGCGAGGCGATCGAGGTCGCCCGACCGCAGGCGGCGCTCCGATGCCCGGTCCGGATCGCGCAACGCGGTCCAGAGCTCCAGGAAGCGCCGGCCCTCGTCGCTTCGCAGCCAGGCGGCGACATGGGCGATCTCCTCCGGCCGCAGCGAGCGCGCGACCAACGCAGCGGTCAGCTGCTCGGACCGCGCGCGCTGCACCCGGCGCAAGGCCGGCGCGAACTGGGCGGCCACCTCGTCCGCCGCGGCCTGGCATTCGGTGAGGCGCTGGTTGCAGGTGCCCTCGGTGCCGAGCAGGGCGTTGGCGAGCCGCGCCCGGAAGCGGCCGAGATCGGCATCCTCGTAGAGGCTCTGGTCGCGGCCCATGATCAGACGGGCGAGATCGAGCGCCGCCGGATCGGGCGGCGCTGCGGGCGGCGGCTGCGCGGCAAGGGCCGCGGGCAGAGCAAGCGCGCCGGCAAGCAGCAATGGAACGAGACGTGCGATCATGCCCACCTCCCCTCGGTTCCGCGAAGGCTGCACCAGCTTGGCGCCTCTGCCAAGCCTTGGCCGACGTGCGGCTCTCCGCTCCCGCTCAGCGGATGGCGAACAGCCAGACCAGAGCCGCGGCGCCGACCAGGATCCGGTACCAGCCGAACGGGGCGAAGCCGCGGCGCGAGACGATCCCGATGAACCAGCGGATCACCAGCAGGGCGACGACGAACGAGACGACGAAGCCGATCGCGATGCCGGCCGGGGTCGCGGCGCCGAGGCTGTCGTGATGCTTGACGAGCTCGAGCGTCGAGGCGCCGAGCATGGTCGGAATGGCGAGGAAGAAGCTGAACTCGGCCGCGGTGCGCCGCTCGACACCGAGCGACAGCCCGCCGAGGATGGTCGCGCCGGAGCGGCTGACCCCCGGGATCATCGCCAGGCACTGGATGAAACCGATCGCCAGCGCCTTGCCGAAGCTGATGTCGGCGACGCCTTTCTCATGCCCTTTGGGCGCGGTCCGCTCGATCGCCAGGATCGCGATGCCGCCGAGCAGCAGCGCCCAGGCGACGGTCATCGGGCTGCCGAGCAGGGCCTCGATCCGGTTGATCAGCAGGAAGCCGATCACCGCCGAGGGCAGGAAGCCGACGACGATGTTCCTGAGGAAGCGCCAGGAGTCCGGCTGCATGCCGAGCAGCCCGATCAGCACCGCCCAGAAGGTGCGCCAGTAGAGCACGATGACCGCCAGGATCGCGCCCAATTGGATGACGACGTTGAACACCGCCCACTGGCCGGCATCATAGCCGAGCAGGGCGCCGGCGAGGATCAGGTGGCCGGTCGAGGAGACCGGGATGAACTCGGTCACGCCTTCGACGATGCCGAGCAGGATGATGGTGAGGATGATACCCATCGCGCGGGCGTAGAGGATAATGCGGGCGGGAGGAATCCCCCGTCACGCGAACGGCCCGCTACCGGCGTCTCAGTGCCGCGGCTGGCTCCAGTCGCGGCCGCCGCCCATGCCGGTCCAGTGGGCCGGCGACACCGCCGAGAAGAAATTGCCGAGCTTTTCGCCGACGATGCCGCGATATTCGCCGTGGAAGGCGATCGCGTCGACGATCAGCAGCAATGCGATCAGAAGCGAGAAAGCCTTAACCTGCAGCGCCAGCATTCGTCTCTCCCCGGACCGGTCCCCCGGCGGCGAGCATAAGGCCGCCGGGTTGCGAAGGTCTTAAGGGCGGACGGCGTCAGGCAGGCGCGGCCTTGGGCGGACGGCCGCGCTTCCTGCCCGCCGCCGGCTTGGCGTCGGCAGCGCCGGCGGCCTCCGCCCGCGCCGCGCGGGCGCGCTGGCCGAGGCCGAGCTTCTTCGCCACCTCGCTGCGCGCCTCGCTATAGGCCGGCGCGACCATCGGATAGGTCTTGGGCAGGCCGTAGCGCTCGCGATACTGGCTCGGAGTGAGGCCGTGCCGGCTCAAGTGGCGCTTCAGCGTCTTGTAGGGCTTGCCGTCGATCAGGGAGAGGAGATGGTCGCGGCTCGCCAAGCTCTTGCGCACGCCGACGGCGGGCGTGAAGACGGGTTCGGCGGCCGCTTCGGACGCTTGCGGCGCGCCGAGCGCCGCGAGCGCACCATGGGTTTCCCGAATGAGGCTCGCGACTTCCTGGCTCTTGATCGAATTGTTCGCGACGAAGGCACTCACGATCTCGGC
>JAFAZM010000110.1 GCA_019239785.1 Sphingomonadaceae bacterium | reverse complement strand
CCATCTGCAAGGCTTGGGCGGGATCGGGCGTGACCGCGGCCATGCGGCCGGCCAGCCCCGCCATCGCCTCGCGCGCGGCGTCCGGCGTGCCGCCGAGGGATTCGCCGAAGCGGGCGGCCTGGATGCGGGCGAAATCGGCGAGCCAGGTATTCACCGTCGCGATCCCGATGGCGCCGCCGAGATTGCGCATCAGATTGAAGAGGCCGGAGGCGGAGCGCAGCTCGTTGCCGGCGAAGCCCTCCAGCGCCATGCCGACGCTCGGCACGATGCAGAGCATCACCGCAAGCCCGCGCACCGCCTGCGGCCAGAACAATTCGGCGAAGCCCCATTCGGCATTCATATGCGAGCTCAGCCACAGGCTGAAGGCGAAGAGGACCAGGCCGACGGTGATCGTGATCCGCCGGTCGACGGTCTGCGACACACGCGCCGCGACGATCGTGCTGACGATCTGGGCGATGCCCACGACGAAGACGGTCTCCCCGATCTGCAGGCTGTCATAGCCCCGCACCCGGCCGAGGTAGATCGGGACGAGGTAGATCGAGGCGAACAGCCCGAAGCCGATGACGATGTTGAACAGGCAGGCGAAGGCGAAGCGCGGGCGGCGGAACGGGCTCAAATTGACGATCGGCATCGGCGAAAGGAAGGAACGTTCGAGGAAGAGGAGGAAGGCCACGGCGCTCACCCAGGCCGCGACCGCGATCCGGCCGTCTTCGAGCCAGCCCTGCTTCGGCCCCTCCTCGAGCACATATTCGAGCCCGGCGAGGAAGGTCGCCATCGACGCGAGATGGACCCAGTCGATCCTGCCGAACATCGAGACGTCCGGCCGGTCGACGCGCACCAGCCAGATCGTCGCCGCGGTCACCGCAAGGCCGGGCGCGACGTTGATGAAGAAGATCCAGCGCCAGTCGAGCGCCTGGGTGATCAGGCCGCCGGCGGTGGGGCCGAGGGTCGGCGCAAGCACCGAGACCATGCCAAGGATCGCGGGGATCATCGCCCGGTCCCTGCCTTCGAACAGGGTGAAGCCGGTGGCGAAGACGGTCGGGATCATCGCGCCGCCGGTAAAGCCCTGCAGCGCGCGGAAGGCGATCATCGATTCGATGTTCCAGGCGAGGCCGCAGGCAATGCTGGAGAGGACGAAGAGACCGGCCGAGGCGGCGAACAGCCAGCGCGTCGACATCGCCTGGGCGAGGAAGGCCGAAAAGGGGATCATCACCAGCTCGGCCATCAGATAGGCGGTCTGGATCCAGCTCACCTCGTCCGGCGCCGCCGACAGGCCGGCGCGGATGTCGTTCAGCGAGGCGGCGACGATCTGGATGTCGAGCATTGCCATGAACTGGCCGAACGCCATCACGCCGAAGATCAGATATTTGCGCGCTGCCGGCATCGCCGCCGGCGTCGCCGGGAGCAACGGCCCCGCGGCTGCCGCCGCCACGCTCATCGCAAAGCCTCTCTTGCCGGTCCCATCGCTTTATATTATATGCATCATATAAAGCCCGCCTGCAAGGGGAAGCGAAGGTGAATGCCGCAGTGAACAGCCTCGAACTGGCCGCCGCGGCCGAAATCCCGAGCCCGGCCCGCCGACGGCCGGTGCGGCGGATGCTGGTTTCGGGAGGCGTGGCCCTCGCGGCCGCGGCCGCGGGCGCCTTCTACCTCCTCTCGCCCTCGGTCAGCGAAAGCACGGACGATGCTTATGTCGCGGCGGATGCGAGCGAGGTCGCGCCCCGCGTGCGCGGCCTCGTCGCCGAGGTCCTGGTGCGCGACAACCAGCCGGTGCGCGCGGGCGAGCCCTTGGTCCGCATCGACGCGCAGGAATATGATGCGCGCAGCGACAGCGCCCGGTCGGACCTTGCCGAGGCCGAAGCCGACGTCGCCTCCGCCTCGGCGGCCCTTGCCAGCCTCGCGGCCGAGGAAAGGCTCGCCGGGGCGAACGTCCGCGCCGCCGGGACCGAGATCCGGGCCGCCAATGCGGAGGCCGAGCGCGCCGATGCCGACCATCGCCGTTACGAAGCGCTCGCCGACCGCGGCTTCGCGACGCGGCGGGATCTGGAGAGCCGTCGCGCCGCCGCGATCGGCGCCGAGCAGGCCGCCGCGCGAAGCCGCGCCATGCTGGCCGTGTCCGAGCGCCAGGCGGACGTGACTGGAGCCCGGCGCGCCACGCTGGAGGCGGCGCTCGCGAGGGCGGAGGCCCACGTCCAGCGCAGCCGGGCAGCGATCGCACTCGCCGGCCAAGACCGGCGCGACAGCCTGGTGCGCGCGCCGTTCGACGGCGTGGTCGGCAACCGCCAGGTCCAGCGCGGCGACTATGTCCAGCCGGGATCGCGGCTGCTGACCCTGGTCCCGCTGCGCAACCTCTATGTGACCGCCTTCTTCAAGGAGACCCAGATCCGCCGCATGCACGGAGGCCAGCGGGTCTCGATCCGGGTCGAGGCGCTGGATGGGCCGCCCCTTGCCGGCGTGGTCGACAGCCTCGCTCCAGGCTCGGGCTCCACCTTCGCGCTGCTGCCCTTCGAGCCGGGGACCGGCAGCTTCACCAGGATCGTGCAGCGCGTGCCGGTCCGCATTCGGTTCGATCCGGGCCAGGCCGGGCTCGAGCGGCTGCGGCCGGGACTTTCGGTGACCGCGACGGTGCGGACAGCCGACTGAGCGCGGTAGCGCGCCCGACGCTGCGGCTCAGCCTTCGGGAAACTCCCCCGCGTTGATCCGCGCGATCATGTCGGCGTCGACGATCAGCAGCATTTTCGCCACCTTGTGATTCCCCTTGGCCGTCGCCTGCGCGGCGAGGGCCGAGAGCAGGGTCGCCTCGTCCCACGCCTCGTGGCGGTGGCGGGCCACGCAGTCCATCAGCCGCATGAGCGCGATCCGATAGGCTTCGTCGAGGTCCGCCGGCACCGGCGGCCCGCGGCCCTCTGTCCGCGATACCTCGATCACCGCCGGCAGCAGGAAGAAGCTGAAGTCGATCGGCCCTTGCGCCTGCAGCGCGATCTCCACCAGGTTCGGTGACCGCCGCATAGGAGGCGGTGTAGATATCGTCCTGATGGCAGAGGCTTGACCAGAGCGTGTGCCAGGGATCGTGCATGAGATCGGCCGCCGGCTCGGGCGACGCCGCCAGCGCCCGCAGCAGCGCCGGGATGTCGGCCGCACGGCCATAGGCATGGTCGAGCTGCGACCAGCGGAGATCGTCCAGGGGAATCATAAACGCGACCTGTCCTTCCGAGCCTAATCCGCAGGCCCGCACCAGCCGGGCAAATGGGAGGCGTGGCCGCCGTGGACGAGCGCGAGCGCGTCTTCGACCGCGCGCTCGAAATGCTTCTCGAGCAGCTTCCGATCGATCCGCCGGCGCAGGAAATCGGCCCAGAGGAATTCGGAAAAGGGCGTCGCGTCCTTCGCATAGCCACCGGCGCGGCGGACCTCGCCGGCGAGCGAGCGGTAGGGATCGTCCTCCAGCTCCTCGATCGTCTTCGGGAGCTTGCGATGGGAGCGCCGCTTCCCGTCGGGGTCGAACGGATGCAGCCAGTTGCGATTGTCCATATAGGTCCAGAATTCCGACCTCTTCAGCCGGCCGAGCTCGGCGGCGATGCTGACCAGGACGTGCTTCACCCCCTCCTCGTGCAATGCGCGGAGGAGATGGTGGTGATCGATGATGAAGAGATGATCGCCCGGGCCGGCCACCGCCGGGATCATGTGCCGGCCGAGGAAATCCGGCCCGTCCGCGGCGGCGCGGCGGCGCCAGGCCTCCTGCTTGCGGGCCACCTCGCGCAGGCCGACGGTGATCTGGGTCGGCCGCAGCTCCATGATGCGGACCGGATGCAGCAGCGGTTCGAGCCTGGGGTTCACGATCCTGCCTCCCCTTCGGCGGCGGGCAGGAATGCCGCCACCGCGTCGTCGACGCTATAGAAGCTGCGCCGCTGCAAATCACCGCCGGGCGTCGCCGCCAGCAGGTCCCGCACCCGGTCGTGCACTCGGGCGTAGGCGACGCGGCGGCCGCCCGCGCGCAAGGCGGCGTCGCTCTCGACCAGGGCCTCGAAGGCGGTGCTGTCGAGGTCGACGCTCTCCTCGAGGCTGATCACCACCGCCTTGGCCTGGGGATCGGCGAGGCTCTCCCGCTCGATCCCGCCGAGCACCCGCTCGGCATTGGCGAAGAACAGAGGCTCGGTCGGCCGCCAGACGATCATGCCGGGCGGCGGCACGGCGTCGGCGTGGCGGGAGAGGTCGACGAAGACATGGCCGGCGCCGAGCCGGCCGAGCCGCGCCACGCGCGGGAAGGCGAGCCGCTTGATCAACGCCGCGAGCGAGAGCGCGATCGCGAGCAGCATGCCGTTCAGCACCCCGAGCGCGAGCACGCCGGCCGCCGCGCCAAGGCCGACATATTGGTCGCGGTCGAGCCGCCAGAGCCGGACCAGAGGCTTGGGATCGAGCGCATGGAGCAGGGCGACGATCACTACCGCCGCAAGCACCGGCTCGGGCAGCAGCGCGATCCAGGCGCCGCCGAACGCGACGAGCAGCGCCACGCCGAGCGCGGCAACGACCGCGGTGAAGCGTGAGGCGGCACCGGCCGCCTCGCTCGCCGACCCGGCCGAGAAGCCGGCGCCGGCCGGCATGCCCTGGACGGCGAAGCCGGCGAGATTGGCGAGGCCGAGCGCGGCAAGCTCGCGATTGGCGTCGACCGAATCGCCGTGACGCAGCGCCAGCGCGCGGATCGTGCCCCAGGATTCGGCGAAGAGGATCAGCACCAGAGGCAAAGCGAACTGGGCCAGCCGCGACAGATCGGCGAGGCCGATCGCCGGCAGCTCCGGCCAGCCGAGCCTGAAATCGATCGCGCCGACCAAAGCGACGCCGCGCGTGCCGAGGTCGAGACCGGCCGAGGCGGCGATGCCCGCGGCGAGCACCAGGAACGCGCCGGGGATGAAGCGGTAGCGGCGGATCAGCAGCAGGGAAGCGAGCGCCACCGCGCCGACCGCCACGCTCGCCGGATTCCAGCGCGGCAGCGCCGCCAGCAACGCGGCGGCGAGCCGGAAGATGTCCGGCGCCTGCACCGGCGCGCCGACCAGAGTCGGGAGCTGGCGGACGACGATGGTCACCGCGAGGCCGAAGGCGAAACCGCGAAGCACCGGCCGCGAGATGAAGCCGGTGAGGCCGCCGAGCCGCAGCGCCGCGGCGAGCAGGAAGATGAGGCCGGTCAGCCCGACCAGGATCGTCGCATAGACCGCCTTCTCCGCGACGCCGCCCGGCATCGCGGCCAGCGTGGCGGCGAGGATCGCGGCCGCCGACGAGGTCGGCGCCACGATCGCAAAGCGGCTGCGCCCAACCAGAGCATAGCAGAGGCAGCCGGCCACGCCCGCGAAGATCGCCCGCTGGGGCGGCAGCCCGGCAATGCCCGCATAGGCCACCGCCTCGGGCAGCATCAGCCCGGCGACCGAAAGCCCCGCGAAGAGGTCGATGCTCCGCACCGATGGATTAACGCTGCAATCGGCGCCGCTGGCAAGGGGCGGCGGCGACGGCTGCCCGGCGAATATCCGGCCGGCGGCCCGCTCGCCCGTCCGTGCGCCGAGCCTGCAGCTGGTGCGGCTCTATACGTGCCGCTGATACGCAACTCCCGCTCCCCGGCTGGGAGAGGCTCAAGCCTCAGCGCCCGCCTGCCCCAAGCCGCCGCGAACGAGATGAAAGCCGACCAGCACCCCCCACAGGGCAAAGGCGGCATAAGCCAGAAAGGCGCCGGCGACGTGCATGTCGATGACGCCGCTGATGAGCAACGATGCCGGACCGATCCCCGCGATCAGGCCCAGCGCCCCGATCGCCTTCGCCTCGAACCCCGGCCGCCGCAGGAAATCGAGCGACCAGAAGACGAACGCCGCGGCCGTCGCGAACACGCCGAGCCTGGCCAGCGCCTGGTTCGCTTCCCAGGCAAGCAGGAAGACGTCGCGGCCGGACAGCACGGAGCCATGCGCCGCCAGCGCCGGCACGATGAAGCCGTTGGTGGTGCCCGCGCCGAGATCGGCGACGACGCCGATCGCATAGCAGATCAGGCCTGCGAGGATCGGCGGGCGGGCGACGCCGCGCCGTAGCGCGAAATGGGCGAAGCCGTAGAAGATGATCGTCATCAGCGTGAGCATCGCGCCATGGACCAGGCCGACGATCCCGTTTGGATCGACATGCTCCGGATGGTGGGCCATCACCAGCACGCTGAGCATGGCGCCAGCGATCAACGCCCCGCCCGCGATCCGGTCCGCCCGCCTTTGCTCCGCTGCGTCCATCATGAAATCCTCCCGCGCTTTGCCCTTCGCGAAGAGGGATGTAGGCTGGGCGGCACGGGCGGAACCGACAAGGCCGGCCCGCTCGTCCGCTAGCGGACGAACAGTCGATTTTGTCCGGGAAAGGGGCCGGCATGGCGCAGGGCGAGGACAGACGGACGGTGCGGACCCGGACCGCCTTGATCCACGCCTTCGACCAGCTCGTGCTCGGCCGCGCCAAGAGGAAGATCCGCGTCGCCGACATCGTCGCCGAAGCCAATGTCGGCCGCTCCACCTTCTACGAACATTATGGCAGCGCCGACGAGATCCACATGGCGGCGCTGGCGCGGCCCTTCGCGATCCTCGCCGATGCCGCCGCCGGCCTGGGCGAGGAGACGCGACTCACCGGCCTGCTCGCCCATTTCTGGGACTATCGGCAGCAGGCGCGAGGGAGCCTGTCCGACCGCACCGGCGAGAAAGCGGCGCGGATGCTCGCCGACCTGGTCGAGGAAAGGCTGCGGCCGGACGAGGCTGCGCTCGCTTTGCCGCTGCGCCTCGCCGCGATGCAGCTCGCCGAAGCGGCGCTCGCCCCGATTCGCGGCTGGATCACCGCGGAAGCGCCGGCGACATCCGAGATGCTCGCGGCGGCGATCTGCACCTGCGGACGCGCGATGAGGGCAGCGCTTCAACGGCCGAGCTGAACTTACCTAAAAGCCCTCCCCTCCGGGGAGGGGAGAAATTCGAGCGGGTTACGTCGTCAGAACAGCAGCAAAGTCGCCAGGGTCAGGAAGATGCCCATCGAGGCGACGTCTGTGGCGGTGGTGAGGAAGATGCTCGAGGCGGTGGCGGGATCGGCGCCGAGCTTCTTCAGGGTCAGGGGGATCACCGCCCCGGCGATACCGGCCGCGATGCAGCTGATCGTCATCGCGATCATCACCACGAAACCGAGCTTGTAGGGATGATCGCTGTGCTGAAGCGTCGCATAGACGAACATGCCGAGGCCGGCGGTGATCCCCACCAGGAAGCCGTTGAAGAAGCCGAGCCCGGCTTCCTTGAACACCAGGCCGGTGGCCTTGCCCGGACTCAGCTCGCCGAGGGTCATGCCGCGCAAGGTCACCGCGAGCGCCTGGCAACCCGTATTGCCCGCCTGCCCCGCCATCACGGGGAGGAAGACGGCGAGGATGACGAGCTGCGAGAGCGTGTCCTCGAACGTGCCGACCACGCCGGCGGCGACGAAGGCAGTGACCAGGTTGATCTGCAGCCAGGGATGGCGGAGGCGCAGCGAGCGCGGCAGCGGCGTGGCCAGCCTCTCTTCCTTGTCGACGCCGACCATCTTGCCCGACTGGGCGCTGATCTCGATCGCCTGGTTGCGGAACAATTCCTCGCCGCGGACCAGCCCGACCAGCCGTCCTTCGCCGTCGGCGATCGGATAGACCGGGAAGTGCTTGGCGGCCGCGGTCTTCAGCGCGTCCTCGAGCTTGCAATCCTGCGGGAAGGAGAAGGGGTCCTTCAGCATGATCGCATCGAGCCTGGTGTCCGGCGTCGCCAGCAGCATGTCGCGCATCACCACCACGCCGATCAGCTTCCCGGCCTCGTCGATCACGTAGCAATAAGTGACGGTCGCTGCGCGGGTCAGCTCGCGCAGCGCCTCGGTCGCCTCGGCGACGGTCGTCTGGGGCCCGAACACCGCCAGAGCGGGAGACATCAGGTCGGCGACGATCTGCGGATCTTCATCGGAGCGGGCGATATGGGCGGGCTGGTCTGTCATGGCGGGAAGACTGGCCCAAGCGCCGCGCGGCGGCAAGCCGGCAAATCCGGGAGCGCTGGCGGAAGGAGAAAAGAAGAAGAAGACCCTCACCCTGCCCTCTCTCGCGAGCGGGAGAGGGTAAGAAGAGGGAGCGGGTTAAAACGGGAAGCGCCGGCGCGCTCCTTCTCCCGCTCGCGGGAGAAGGTTGGGATGAGGGTCTTCTTCTTTTTGTAACTGCCCTTCCTAGCTCAATCGTCCAGTGGCCCGAAGCGCGGCTCTCTCTTCCGCAGCCGCGCGCCGATCGCCTCCGTCAGATCCGCGCTGACCAGCGTCGCCGCGTTCCAAAGCGCCACGTCGCGCAGCCCCGCCTCGACCGGGCGGCCGCGGCTGTGGTTCAGATTCTTCTTCGCCCCCGTCACCGCGAGCGGGGACTTGGCTGCGATCGTGCGGGCGAGCTCAAGTCCGGCCGCGATGGCGCCGTCGCGGTCCGCCGCGACGCGGTTGACGAGGCCGTATCGGGCCGCCTCCTCCGCGCCCATCCGCCGGCCGGTGAAAGCGAGCTCGCGGAGCACGCCCTGCGGGAGCAGATAGCCGAGCCGCTGCAGCGTCCCGAGATCGGCGGTGATGGCGACGTCGACCTCCGCGACCTGGAAGAAGGCGTCGGCGCCGGTGACGCGCAGGTCGCAGGCGGCGGCGAGATCGACCCCGGCCCCGATGCAGCCGCCGTGGATCGCGGCGACCACCGGGGCGCGCGCCGCCTCGAGCGCGCTGAAGCAATCCTGCAGCCATTCGATGTGGCGGAGCCGCGCCTCGGCCGCGCGGGCCGGATCGGGATTCGGGGCGAATTGCCGCGAGGCATAATCGAGGTCGAGCCCCGCGCTGAAGTGCCTGCCCCGTCCCGACAGCAGGATCGCGCGCACCGCACCGTCGCGGCCGAGCGTCCGGAAGGTGTCGCCGATCGCGGCGAACATCGCCTTGTCCATCGCATTGAACTTGTCGGGCCGCGCCAGCTCGACATGGGCGACATGGTCCTCGATCCGGACCGCGATCCTCTCGCTTTCCATCGCTCCCTTTCCCCGCCTAAATGGCGCGATGACCAGCTTTACCGTGAACGGCCAGCCCGTCCACTATCGGATGGACCCGGCGACGCCTTTGCTCTGGGCGCTCAGGGACGCCTCCAACCTCACCGGCACCAAATATGGTTGCGGCACCGGCCATTGCGGCGCCTGCATGGTCCATGTCGACGGCAATGCGGTGCGCTCCTGCCGTGTCCCGATCGGGCAGATCGAGGGCAGCTTCGTCGTCACCATCGAAGGCCTCTCCCGCGACCGCTCGCATCCGGTCCAGCAGGCCTTCGCCGCCAACATGGTGCCGCAATGCGGCTATTGCATTCCCGGCATGATCATGGCCGCCGCCGCCCTGGTCGATCGCAACGACAGCCTCACCGACGAGCAGATCCACGCCGCCATTCCGAATCTCTGCCGCTGCGGCATCTATCCGCGGCTGCGCGAGGCGGTCCGCCGCGCGATCCGGATCAAGAACGGCCAGGAGCAGGTCGGCGCCGCGCCCCCGCCGGGGGTGAGTCCCGACGAGGCGGCGCGCACCGTGCCCGCGCTGCGGCCTCCGCCGCCGGCGCCGCCGCGGCGGAGGGATTAGGGGTTGGGCGTTCGGGATTGGGGATGAGAGCAATCGACGGCGGCAACCCGGAAACCCCAGTCCCCAACCCCATTTCTGTCACCTTCCTTACCGCTCGGTTCAGCATCCGCTCATCCGCTAAATGGCACATGTCGTCCATCGGGCGGCGGCACGCGTCGCAAGAACCATAAGGAGTGAAGCGATGCGTAAGGCATTGATCGGATTGATCTTGGCTGGGGCGGCGATGGTGCCGGCCGCGGCCCAGGCACAACATTGGCGCGACGGCGGCCAAGGCGAGCGCGGCAGCGACCGCGGCGAGGCCCGTTCGGAGCAGGTCCAGCAGTGGCGCCAGGAGCGGCAGGCGCGGCAGGCACAGCAAGCCCAGCAGGCGCCGCAGCAGCAGGTGCAGGCCCAACAGGCGCCGCAGGCCTATGTCCGCCAGAATGACGGCGGCCGCGGCAACTGGCAGGGCCGTGGCGGCGACAATGGTGGCCGCGCCAACTGGCAGGGCCGTGGCGGCGATGCCGGCGGCCGCGCGAACTGGCAGGGCCGCGGCGACGCGGGCGCCCAAGGCAATTGGCAGGGCCGCAATGACGGCAACAACTGGCGCGGCCGCGACCGCACCAACCAGCAGAGCGTCTACCCGCAGGCCTGGCAGGGCAATCCCAACGATCCGCGCCTGCAGCATTACCAGGAGATCGAGCGGCGCAACCAGCAGCGCTACGGCAATGGCGGCCGCGACTACCGGAACAACGATTACCGGAACAACGATCGCGGCGACTGGCGCAACAACAATCGCGGCGACTGGCGCGGCGACCGGGGCGACAACCGCCGCGGCAACTGGAACCGCAACTGGCGCAACGACAATCGCTACGACTGGCAGCGCTACCGCTACAGCAACCGGGACATCTTCCACATCGGGCCCTATTATTCGCCCTATCGCGGCTACAGCTACAGCCGCTTCTCGATCGGCGCGCTGTTGGATCCGTTCTTCTACGACCAGCGCTACTGGATCGGCGATCCATGGGAATATCGCCTGCCGCCGGCGCTGCCGGGGACCCAGTGGGTCCGCTATTACGACGACGTCCTGCTCGTCGACGTCTATACCGGCGAAGTCATCGACGTGATCTACGACTTCTTCTGGTAAGTCGGTTCCAAGCGAGGGGAAGGAGAGCCCGGAGCGCGAAAGCGCTCCGGGTTTTTCCGCATTCGGCCGCCAGGAAATTCCTCCCCTGCAAGGGGAGGGGGACCGCGCCGCGTAGCGGCGTGGTGGTGGGGTATCGGTGTCAGAGAATTTGCTTCGGTCGCTGATACCCCTCCACCACCGCCTTCGGCGGCGGTCCCCCTCCCCCTTTAGGGGAGGAGTTTTCCAACCCTATCAGCCCGGGCTTGTCAGCAACCCGCCCGCTGGCGCATGGAAGCGCGCCTCAAACGAGCGGGATTCGACCGATGCTGAAGCGCTTTCTCGTCCTCTTCCTGCTGCTCTTCGCCGGCGTTCCCGCGGCGGCGGAAACCGTCGTCGTCCATGCCGGACGGCTGATCGTCGACGCCGGCCGCCCCGCGCAGGGAGCCTCGACGATCGTCATCGTCGACGGCCGCATCCAGAGCGTGACCGCGGGCACCGACGCTGGCCCAGCGGGCGCGCGGGTGATCGACCTCTCCGGCCGCACCGTCCTGCCCGGCCTGATCGACGCCCACGTCCATTTCATGAGCGTGCCGGGCGCCGCCTTCTGGCGCGAGGCCGTCGACACCAACGATTATATGGCGCTGGTCGGCGCGCGCAACGCGCTCACCACGTTGCGCGCGGGCTTCACCACGGTGCGCGACCTGGGCTCGCCGGGCACGACCGGCTTCTCGCTCCGCCGCGCGATCGACGAAGGGCTCGTCCCGGGGCCGCGTATGCTCGTCTCCGGCACGCCGCTCTCGACGATCGGCGGCCATGCCGACGTCGCCGGCTTCCGGCCCGAGGTGATCGCCGCGCTCGACGGCCACAATACCTGCACCGGCCCGGACGAATGCGCCGCGCACGTGCGCATGCTGGCCCGGCAGGGCGCCGACGTGATCAAGTTCATGGCAACCGGCGGCGTGCTCAGCCAGGGCGACCGCGGCCTCGGCCAGGCCTTCACCGATGCGGAGATGCGCGCGATCGTCGAGACCGCCCATTCGCTCGGCCTCAAGGCCGCCGCCCACGCCCATAGCGACGAGGGCATCGCCGCCGCGGTCCGCGCCGGGGTGGATTCGATCGAGCACGGCACCTTCGTCAGCCCCGCCACGATCCAGCTGATGCGCCAGCACGGCACCACTTTGGTGCCGACCCTGATGGCCTTCGTCGGAATCCGCGAGCGGCTCGGGCACAATGTCTATACGCCGCTCGTCGAGTCCAAGGTGCGGATGACGCTCGA
>JAFAZM010000100.1 GCA_019239785.1 Sphingomonadaceae bacterium | reverse complement strand
GGCTTCGACCAGATCGTCTCCGAAGCCGCGCGGATGCGCTACCGCTCGGCCGGCGAATGGACTCTCCCCATGGTCCTGCGCTCCCCCTATGGCGGCGGCATCTTCGGCGGCCAGACCCACAGCCAGAGCCCCGAGGCGCTCTTCGCCCACATCGCCGGCATCAAGACGGTGATCCCGTCCAATCCCTACGATGCCAAGGGTCTGCTCATCGCGGCGATCGAGGATCCGGACCCGGTCGTCTTCTTCGAGCCCAAGCGCATCTACAACGGCCCGTTCGACGGCTATTACGAACGCCCCGTGACGCCGTGGGCCAAGCACCCGGCGGCGGACGTGCCGGACGGCCATTATGTCGTGCCGCTCGGCAAGGCCGCGGTGGCGCGGGCAGGGGAGGCCGTGACCATCCTCGCCTACGGCACGATGGTCCATGTCGCCGTCGCGACCGCAGAGGCAGAAGGCATCGATGCCGAGGTGATCGACCTGCGCTCGATCGTCCCGGTCGACATCGAGGCGATCGAGGAGTCGGTGAAGAAGACCGGCCGCTGCGTCGTCCTCCACGAAGCGACCCGCACGGCCGGCTTCGGGGCAGAGCTGGCCGCCCTCGTCCAGGAGCGCTGCTTCTACCATCTCGAGGCGCCGGTCGCCCGCGTCACCGGATGGGACACGCCCTATCCGCACTCGATGGAATGGGCCTATTTTCCCGGCCCGGTCCGGCTCGGCCTCGCGCTCAAGAAGACGCTGGAGGACTGACGATGTCTGCACGCGAACATCGTCATTGCGAGGAGCGAAGCGACGCGGCAATCCAATCTCAGAGGTCGGCGCTGCTGGATTGCTTCGCTGCGCTCGCAATGACGGCTTAGTAAAGGACGACCATGGCGCGCTACGAATTCAAGCTGCCCGACATCGGCGAGGGCATCGCCGAGGCCGAGATCGTCGCCTGGCACGTCAAGGTCGGCGACGAGGTCGCGGAGGACCAGCAGCTCGCCGACATGATGACCGACAAGGCGACGGTCGAGATGGAGAGCCCCGTCGCCGGCAAGGTCGTGGAGCTGGCCGGCGAGGTCGGCGACCAGATCCCGATCGGCTCGGTGCTGGTGGTGTTCGAGACCGAAGGCGCCGCGCCGGCGGCGGAAGACCCTTCCCCCGGCGCCGACGAGACGGCCGCGAACGGGGAGCGCGAGGACCAGGTCGCCTTCACCGACGGCCTCGTCGAGGAGCGGCCCGAGCTTGCCGCCGCGGTGCCGAGCACGGCGGAGGAGAAGCCCGGCCAGACACAGGAATCGCTCGTCCCGAGCGAAGTCGAGGGGCGCACCTCGGCCTCGGAGCAGCGCACCTCGACTTCGCTCGGTACGAACGAGTCAGGAGCGGGCGCCGCTCCCGACAAGCCCCAGGTCCTCGCCTCTCCCGCCGTCCGCGCCCGCGCCCGTGATCTCGGCATCGACCTGGCACAGGTTAAATACGCCGGCGACCGTATTCGCCACGCCGATCTCGACGCTTACCTTCTCTACAACGGCGGCGGCACGTCCCGGCCCGGCGCGGCCCGCCGTCAGGACGAGCAGGTCAAGGTCGTCGGCCTGCGCCGGCGCATCGCCGAGAACATGCAGGAAGCGAAGCGCCGCATCCCGCATTTCACGCTGGTCGAGGAATATGACGTCACCAGCCTCGAGCAGACGCGGTCGATGATGAACGCCGACCGCGGCTCCAATCCGAAGCTCACCATGCTGCCCTTCCTGATCGCCGCCATGGCGCGCACGCTCGCTGACTATCCGCAGATCAACGCCACCTATGACGACGACGCGCAGGTCATCACGCGGCACGGCGCGGTGCACATGGGGATGGCGACGCAGACGCCGAACGGGCTGATGGTCCCCGTCATCCGCAACGCTGAGCGGCGCACCTTGTGGGAGATCGCCGGGGAGATTCTCCGGCTCTCGGACGCGGCGCGGACCGGCAAGGCGGCGCGGGACGAGCTGAGCGGCTCGACGATCACCATCTCCTCATTGGGGCCGATGGGCGGCATCACCTCGACGCCGGTGATCAACCGGCCCGAAGTGGCGATCGTCGCCGTCAACAAGGTCCGGGAGACGCCCGTCGTCGTGGACGGCGAGCTCGAGATCCGCAAGCTGATGAACCTCTCGCTCTCCTGCGACCATCGCGTCGTCGACGGCTGGGATGCGGCGATGTTCATGCAGGATCTCAAGGGTCCGATCGAGAATCCGCTGCGCCTGCTGTCGATGCGCTAGCGCAGT
>JAFAZM010000019.1 GCA_019239785.1 Sphingomonadaceae bacterium | reverse complement strand
ATCAGCTGCGAAGGCGTCGCCATCGGTGCCCTGGCCGGCGCGGCGAAGGTGCTCACATGTACATCGGCCACACCGGCGCCGACTCCCAAATAAGGACGTACCCGGCCCTTCGTCAGGTCGACATGCAAGTTGACCATATAGCGCGTGACATCGTTTTCGCCGTTCTGCGGAAGCGTGATCGAGAGCGGCGAGATTGCCGTATAGGCGTCCGAATCGTTGGCGGAATGGCCGAATTCGGCCTCGACGCGCAGACGGCCGATGGCATGGCCGACCGCGATCATTCCGCCCCAGCCGGTATTGACGTCATTCTCGATCCGCAGGGTGGAGCCGGGCGCGGGCGCATTGGCAATCGTCTGGTCGGGCTTGTTCAGCCGCGAGCCGGTCAAAGCGGCCGATACGTACCAACTGTTCGCGGGCGGCTGTGCATCCGCGGTTCCGGGCGCCATTGCAGCGCTGGCGGCGAGCAGCAGGGCTTTGCTTGTCCAGTTCATCGTGCGTCTCCATTGATCTGGTTTTCAGGGGAGGCGGGGCGGCTGGCTGCCCCCCCGCCTCGTGCGGTTGCGTCGGTCACCGCCTCGCGAGGTCCACCTGGCCGGCCGCCCGGCGCGCCCGCATTATAGCGAGCTGGACGCTCCGCCCCGCCTCCGCGCGCGCCCGGCGCATGCAGCGGCGTGACTCGGCATAGTCGAACAGACCCGCGAAGCGGACCGACGCGTTGCAGACATCGCGGATCGCATTCTCGACCCGCCGGTCCAGCGTTGCGCGCCCTTCCGGTCTGGACAGATCAAGATCGCGATAGCTCACCGATCGAATCTGCGGCGCTGTGGCGGCGAGCGTAGAGCTTGCAGCCAACAGCGACAAAGCAGAGGCAAACAACAGTTTATGCATGACGGCCTCCTTCATTTGAATGTCCGCGAAAAATCCTTGGACGTCATCGGAGCTAGAGTGATTTGCAGGCCTCCACATCGGACGTTTGTCGGATAGGTTTGAGGCGCCGTTGGATCTGATCAAACACCACCGACGGCCCGGGCGAGCTCGGCCTGGCGATGGATGCCGAGCTTGCCGAAAATGGCCTCGAGATGGCTGCGCACCGTGGTTTCGCGGATGCCCAAGCGGGCGGCGGCGGCTGCGCGGCCGTCGCCTTTGGCAATTTCGACGGCGACGGCGGCCTCGGCCTGGGTAAGACCATGCACACTGATCAGCCGCTCCCGGCACGCCGCATCTGCCTCGTCGGCTTCGGCGATGTGCACCAGCGCGGCAGGCCGGTCGACTGCCAGCCAGGGGAAATTACCGCCATCGCCTTCGGGCACCGGAATCACATCCAGCTTGAGCTCGCTGCCGTCTCTTGCGCGCAACCTGCAGCCGCTGCCGCGCCGCTTCACCGCGCCCTCGACCATGCGCGCCAGCATGCCGTCGCGCGTCCACAGCCGATGGCCGACGCCGTCCCGTTCCAGCAGACCGGCCGACGACAGGCGTCGGCAACTTCTCTCATCCGCGAGAAGGATCCCGCCATTACGATCGACGACCACGATATTCGGCGCCGCCGCGGACGACGAAGGGCCGGCATAAGTGAGCGCCGTCAGCCGGATGCGGCGATTGATCTTGGTCGCCCTGATGGCGTGACCCATCAATTGGCCGAAGGCGCGTTGCTCGACGGCCGAATACTCCCGGTCGAATGGCTTGTAGATCGATGCAATTGCGAGGTTTGGTCCGTCCACGGTGAGGTTGATGCCGAGCGCGCCGAAGCCGAGACCCTGCGCCCGCCACCATTCATTGTAGATTGGCGTGCGGCGGAAATCGTTCCGGTCGATGACGGTGTCGAAATCATAGACCTTGCCCGCCGCCTGGCGCACCGATGCGCGCCGGACCGGGCATTGCGCGCGCCAGTGGGCACGGTAGGATTCGAGGAAAGCAGGGTCCATCAGCGGCGCCGAGCCCATGCCGAAGCCGCCCGAATCGTAGATTTGCAGCGCGCATTGCGAAGATTTGAGCAGTCGTGCGACCGCGACGAGCGCCTCGTCCCAGCTGGTGAGATCGATTCCCGCGTCGTAAATCAGCGAAACGACGTCGTCGAACGCTCCCTCGTCCATGGCGAGCCTCATTCTTCCCGCGCGTCGTCGGCCAATTTGATCGATTGCCGATGCAACGGCTCTCGCGCGTCCTCCGCGATCATTCGATGAAGACTAAGCGGCGGCAACAGCATGACCCTGATGGAAAGCTGACGGCGCCCTGATATCTTCGTGGCGTCGGTATCGTTCGCACGGTAGACTTCGGCCCCGGGGGATGGACCTGAATGGCGCAACCAATTCCCGACCCGGCAGAACGCGTAAGCCTCGCCCACGCGCCGAGCTTTCGCCTGGGCGCGGTCGAGTTCGATCCGCCCACCCGTCAGATGAGGTGCGGTGGCGAGAGTGAGACGCTCGAGCCGCGCGTGATGCAGGTGATCGTCGCATTGGCGCAAAAGCAGGGCGCGATCGTAACCCGCGACGAGTTGATCGCCCGATGCTGGGATGGCCGCATCGTCGGGGAGAATGCGATCCACCGTGTGGTCTCGCGCGTGCGCCACGTCGCGGCGACGATCGGCGGTGGATCCTTTCAAATCGAGACGATCGCCAAGGTGGGATACCGGATGATCGCGGGTGAAGGCGCGGTTCCAGGGCGGGTCCAGCGCGCCGTGCGGTCACGGAGCCGTTTTGTCACTGCCGCTTTGGCTGCGGCACTCGCCGGACTGGGTTTGGCCGCTGCCGCCGGTCTTTGGCTGTGGAACGGAGGCGCTGGTCAGCTTTCCAAGGTCGCGATTGTCGTGGCCGACGGGAATGGCCAAGGCCAGTCGGCTGAGTTGGAGCGAGATCTTTTGGTCGATCTCTCCAGCCTGCCGGAGGGGCGGATCGGGAGGCTGGTGTTGATTGAGCCCTCCGCCCAGGATCCGGCCGCGGTCGCCGCAGATTTTCTGGTGCGGGTGAGCGCCGAACGAGCCAGCGGGCGGCTTCACGCCGATCTCAGCCTTGCCGCGCGTACCGATTCGCGTGTCCTTTGGTCCGCGAGCTTCGAGCGATCCTCCAATCAGGTGGCCGACTTGCGCCAGCAGGCGGCAGCGACGCTTGGCGCGGTCCTGGTCTGCCTCGGCGATGCTGTTCAGCCGGTGAGCCGGCTCGATGCGGCGACCCTGCAGCTCTACCTCGCCTCGTGCGGCAAGGGGCCCGAAGAGGTGGACGAGACCCAAGTGAGGCGGCTTCGCCAGGTCACCGCCCACGCACCCACCTTCGCGCACGGCTGGGCTGACCTGGCGCTGGCCGAGGCGCTGACGCTGCCGGACCCGCCAGCCGACGCCGCGCAGCGCGCGAATACTCTCGACCACATCGGGCGGGCGCGTTCGCTCGATCCGAACCAGGGCGAAACCTATGTTGCTGAGGCCCAGTTGATCACGGTGCAGAACCGATGGGGCGATCGCCTGCGGCTCTACGAAAGAGGCATAGCGCTCGACCCCGATCTCGCGCTGCTGCACGCTTACCGCTCTTTCGAGCTCACGCGGGTGGGCCGAATGCAGGAGGCGGTGGCGAGCGCCCGCCGAGCGGTCGCGCTCGATCCGCTCTCGGCCTTTGACCGCGACGTGCTGGTCTCCAGTCTCGCTTATTCAGGCCAAGTGGCAGCCGCCTTCGCCGAGCTGGAACGCGCCGAGCGGGTCTGGCCGGGCGTTCGTTTGATGCGCGCGCTTCGCTATCGGATGGAACTGCGCTTTGGCGATCCCCGGGCCGCGCTCCGTTCCCACGACCAGCCGGACCTGTTCGACATGCTCAACCCACCGACCGACCGCTCCTGGGAAGCCTTCCTGCGCGCGCGCATCGATCCGAGCCCGGCCAACATCCAGCACGCGGTCGACGCGTTCGCCGCGCGCTATCCGGCCCGACTCATGGGCCTGCTCCAGACGCTCGGTTATTTTGGACGGGCCGACGAGGCTTACCGGGCGATGGCGCCGCCGCAGATGCTCCCACAGATCGGAACCGAGGTGCTGTTCCGCCCGCATATGCGATCGCTGCGCGATGATCCCCGCTTCATCGCGCTGGCCGCCCGGCTTGGTCTGCTCGCTTACTGGCGCGACGCGGGTATCTGGCCCGATTTCTGCCTCGATCCCGCTTTGCCTTACGACTGCCGAGCCGAAGCGGCGAAGCTGGTCCCGGCACCGCTGCGATGAGCAAATGGGCCCTTGCCTTGACTTTTTGCGCTGCAGCATGCATATGGCCCTCAGCGAGGCGTCATGCAGCGTGAACAGGCCTGAGGGCCGCGGCTCCGCTTCGTACCATCCCAAGGTTTCCCTTTTCACGCGGGTCACCCAAACCCGCCGCGTTGCGCGCGCCCTGTTCGGCTGCGCGCCGCGCCGCATGAATGCGAGTTTCAATTCCAATGTCATTCCAATCGCTCGGGCTGTCCCAGCCCATCCTCCAGGCGCTCACGCTCAAGAATTACGAGACGCCGACGCCGATCCAGCTCCAGGCGATCCCGACCGTCCTGACCGGCCGCGACCTGCTCGGCATCGCCCAGACGGGCACCGGCAAGACCGCCGCCTTCGTCCTCCCCTCGATCGACCGGCTCATCGCTTCGAAGCGCCGCCCGGGGCCGCGCGCCTGCCGCATGCTTGTGCTCGCGCCGACCCGCGAGCTGGCCGGGCAGATCGCCGAGAGCGCCCGCGCCTATAGCCGCTTCTCGCCCCTCAAGGTCGCGACCGTGTTCGGCGGCACCTCGATCGGCCGCAACAAGCAGGACGTGGCGCGCGGCGTCGACATCCTGGTCGCAACGCCGGGTCGCCTGCTCGACCTGATCGAGCAGCGCTGCCTCCATCTCAACGAGGTCGAGATCCTCGTCCTCGACGAGGCCGACCAGATGCTGGACCTCGGCTTCATCCATTCGCTGAAGGCGATCGTGAAGCTGCTCCCGGCGAAGCGGCAGACCCTGTTCTTCTCGGCGACCATGCCGAAGTCGATCAAGGACCTCGCCGACCGCTTCCTCAGCGATCCGGCCCAGGTCTCGGTCGCGCCGGCCGCGACCACGGCCGAGCGGGTCGAGCAATATGTGAGCTTCTGCCGCCAGCCGGAGAAGCAGGCTTTGCTGACGATCATGCTGCGCACCGGCTTTTCGGAGCGCGGCAATATGGAGCGCGTGCTGATCTTCACCCGCACCAAGCACGGCGCCGACCGCGTCGTGAAATTGCTCGGCCAGGACGGCATCGCCGCCGCCGCGATCCACGGCAACAAGAGCCAGCCGCAGCGCGAGCGGGCGCTTGCCGAGTTCAAGAACGGCCGGACCAAGATCCTGGTCGCGACCGACATCGCCGCGCGCGGCATCGACGTCTCCGGCGTCAGCCATGTGATCAACTTCGAGCTGCCCAACGTCGCCGAGCAATATGTCCACCGGATCGGGCGGACGGCGCGCGCCGGCGCGGAGGGGATCGCCATCTCCTTCTGCGCGGAGGACGAGCGGGCCTATCTCAAGGGCATCGAGAAGCTGACCCGGCAGCAGGTCGAAATCGTGCCGCTGCCGCCCGGCTTCACCGCGCAGGCGGAGCGGATCAAGGCCACCCGCGCCGCTTCCCCGGAACCGGTCCGCCACGAGCGGCGCGAGGAGGAGGTGCGCGAGCGCCGCTTCCGTCCGCAGCGCGCCCATCGCGGCCGCGGGCGCTACGCCTCGGCGGTCAAGCCGATGGGCCAGAAGCCCCGCCGCGCGGCAGGCCGCTGAGCCTTGCCTTGGGGGGCGCGCTCTGCTAGGGGCGCGCTCCTGCGCCGCGGGCCCCGTCTCGCGGCGAATCCATTTTCTGCAGTCTCGATCAAACGGAAAGAGTGGCGAGCTTTTTATGCAAATCATCGTTCGCGATAACAATGTCGACCAGGCGCTGCGGGCGCTCAAGAAGAAGCTGCAGCGCGAAGGCGTCTATCGCGAGATGAAGTTGCGCCGTCATTACGAGAAGCCGTCGGAGAAGCGCGCCCGCGAGCGGGCCGCCGCGATCCGGCGCGCGCGCAAGCTCGAGCGCAAGCGCGCGGAGCGCGACGGCGTCCGCTGACGCTCGTCATCCCGGTGAAGACCGGGATCTCGTCGAGGAAAGTCACGACCGTCTCCATGAGATTCCGGCTTGCGCCGGGGTGACGATCTGGAGAGCTTGGCTAAAGGTGCAGGCGGCGGTACAGACGCCGCCTGTTTCCTTTTGGGGGTCCGCCCATGTCCGAAGTCACCGCCGTGCCGATCCGTCCGCTTGCCAAGGGCAGCATGCTGAAGCTCTGGCTCGGGCTGATCCTGGTCTGCCTCGCCGGCGCGGCGCTGGCCTGGGTCGGGACCAGCTCGATGCAGGTGACCACCACCCAGTCCGGCCTCCGCTACCAGGTGCTTGCGGAAGGCGAGGGCCCCAACGTCACCCCGGCCGATCTGGTCGCGGTGGATTATACCGGCCGCGCCAACGGCAATGTGTTCGACAGCAGCGAATCGCGCGGCCAGCCGCTGATCACCGGCACCAGCGGCATGATCCCCGGCTTCGGCGAGGCGCTGCAGCTGATGCGCAAGGGCAGCCGCATCCGCGTCTGGATCCCGCCGCGCCTCGCCTATAACGGCCAGGTCCCGCCGGGCGCCCCGTTCGGCCCCAACGACACGCTCGAATTCGACCTCCACGTCCGCGAGGTCGCCCCCGGCATGGCCGCCGCGCAGCAGGCCCAGCAGATGCAGCAGCTCCAGCAGCAGATGGAGGCAGCCGGCCATGGCGGCCATGGCGGCGCTGGCGGCAATGCGAGCGCCGGCAGCGAGGCGGGCGCCGCGCCCGGCGCGGACGCGGGCGCGGCAGGGGGCGATGCCGCTTCGGGCGCGCCCTCGGGGGCCGCCCCGAGCCGCGGTCGCCGGCACTGAGCCGGCTTTAATTCTTCCCCTCGATTCCGAGGGGAGGGAGAATCACGGGCGGAGGGGCGGCCGAGACGCCGCCCTTTCTTTTTCTCCTTTCGAGAAGCTTGCCTCGCGCGCGCCTCTCACCGCGCTGCCTCGCCGATCAATTCGCTGTGGGCGCACGCTCGGGATGGAGCGAGGCGCCGGCGCGGCTGCCGCGCAGCGCGGTGAACCAGCTCACCGGGTTCCAGTAGGAAGAGGAGCCGTCGAGGCTGAAGGTGATGAACTCGGCCCGGCCGCCCAGGTTCTCCCAGGGCACCGGTCCGCCGAGGCCCCGCTCCGAGAGCGGGAAGCGGCTGTCGGCGCTGTCGTCGCGATTGTCGCCCATCAGGAAGACGTGGCCCGGCGGCACGGTGATGCGCGGAAAATCGTCGCCGCGCGACCGGCCGAGATCGATCGTGTCGTAGGACCGGCCGTTGGGCAGGGTCTCGCGGAAGATGGGAAGCCGGCAATAGAGCCGGCCGTCCGCGCCCGTCGCCCGGAAGTCGCCGAACCCGCCGAAGTCGCATTTCGTGTTGGCATCGATCGGGATCATCGCCGGCGGCCGCGCCTGGCGTGGGATCGGACGGCCGTTCAGATAGACGACGCCGCCGGCGAGCGCGACCGTGTCGCCCGGCAGGCCGATCACCCGCTTGATCAGATCCTCGCCGGTCCCCGGCCGGACGACGATGACGACGTCGCCGCGCTCCGGCATCGCGCCCCAGGCGCGGCCCTCCATCTGCGGCAGGATGCGGAAGCTCGGGCTCGCCCAGGACCAGCCGTAGCTATATTTGGCGACGACCAGCCGATCGCCGACCAGCAGGCCCGGCATCATCGATTCAGAGGGGATGTAGAAGGGCTTGGCGATCGCGCTGTGGACGAAGAACACGCCGATCAGGATGAAGACCAGCCCCCTGACCTCCCGCCACCAGCCGCTCCGCCGCGACGCCCGCGTTGACGCCGCGTCGGGGGCGGAGGGCGGCCGGCCGCTCATTGCGGCGCGGGTGCCGTCGGGGCCGGGGCGGGTCCCCGCTCGGGGTGGAGCGAAGTGCCGGCGCGGCCGCCGCGCAGCGCGGTAAACCAGCTGATCGGGTTCCAGTAGGACGAGGAGCCGTCGAGGCTGAAGGTGATGAACTCGGCGCGGCCGCCCAGATTCTCCCAGGGCACCGGCCCGCCAAGCCCTTCCTCGGCGAGCGGGAAGCGGCTGTCGGCGCTGTGGTCGCGATTGTCGCCCATCAGGAAGACGTGATCGGCGGGCACGGTGACCCGCGCGAAATTGTCGCCCTGGCTCGGGCCGACGTCGATGACGTCGTAGGAGCGGGTGGCGCTGCCGTCGGCGGTGGGGATGGTCTCGCGGAACACCGGCAGGCTGCAATAGGCATGGCCGTCCGGGCCGGTGACGCGGAAGTCGCCGAACGCGTCGGGGCGGCAGGGCGTGTTGTCGTCGATCGGGATCATCGTGCGCGGCCGCTCCTGGCGGGGCAGGGCATGGCCGTTCAGATAGACCACGCCGTTCACCACCTCGATCGTGTCGCCGGGCAGGCCGATCACGCGCTTGATATAATCGGAGCTTGCGCCGGGCGGGGTGACGATGACGACGTCGCCGCGTTCGGGCAGGGCCCCCAGGAGCCGGCCCGACATGTGCGGCAGGACGTGGAAGCTCGGCGAGACCCAGGACCAGCCATAGGGATATTTGGTGACCACAAGCCGGTCGCCGACCAGGAGGCCCGGCATCATCGATTCCGAGGGGATGTAGAAGGGCTTGGCGATCAGCGAGTGGAAGGTGAGCACGGCGAGGATCAGCCAGAAGATCGCCCTGATCTCGCCCCACCAGTCGGTGCCCTGGGGCTTCGCCGCCGCGGCCGGCGGCGGTGCCGGCGTAGCGGGCGTCACCGGCGCGGCCGGATTGGTCTCGTCGCTGTCGAGCGCGACCGGGGTGGCGACCACGTCGTTATCCGCTGCCGAGAGGGGGCTCGCTTCGGCGGGGGTGGCGGCCGCGTCGTTGCGGTCGGGTTCGGTCAAGACGGAGGCTCCTCGGGCAGGCATTCGATGATGACGACGGCCATCGCGAACGGGTGATCGTCGGTCATGCTGAGATGGATGTGGGCGCGGTGGCCCGCCGGGACAAGCGCGTCAAGCCTCTCCTTCGCGCCGCCGGTCAGGGCGAGGGTCGGCTGGCCCGAGGGAAGGTTGACCACGCCGATGTCCTTCATGAACACGCCGCGCTTGAAGCCGGTGCCCACCGCCTTGGAGAACGCCTCCTTCGCGGCGAAGCGCTTGGCATAGGTGCCGGCGCGGGTGAACGGCCGCCGCTCCGCCTTGGCGCGCTCGGTCTCGGTGAAGACCCGGGCGACGAAGCGCTCGCCGAAACGGTCGAGGGAATTGGCGATCCGCTCGATGTTGCAGAGGTCGGAGCCGAGGCCGATGATCATTTCTCCCTCTCCCAATTGGGGAGAGGGAAGGGGCCCAAATCGAAGATTTGGGAAGGGTGAGGGCTCGGGCGGAGGTAGGCCCTCACCCTCCCACCCGCTGCGCGGGCGGGCCCCTCCCTCTCCCCTTGAGGGAGAGGGGTCATCCGCGCGCCTCGTCCATTACCGCCCCCGCCCCGCGGCCTTGCGCGCCGCGCGCGCCTCCAGCTCGGCGATGCCGCCGCTGCGTTGCTCGGCGAGGAGATCGTCGCGAAGCCGGGTCAGCACTTCACCCAGCCAGTTGGTGCCGCGCCACTTGGTTCGGTCCTGCGCGTCCGGATCGTCGGCGGCGAGGCCGATGCCCCAGATCGTGTCGAGCGGGCTTGCTTCGACGATGATCGTCCCCTCGGTTGCCAGCAGGACCGAGAGCAGGTCGCGGTGCGTGGTGAACTTGGCCCGGTTGCCGCGATAGACGATGTCCCGGGCCTGCGCGTTCCACCAGGCCTCGTCGAAACCGCGGACGCGCCGGCCGAGCGCCTTCTGGTCGCGCGGCTCGCGCGCCTCGAGGATGCGCGCGGCCATCTCCTCGTCGCCGAACAGCAGCGCCTTCGCGTGCATCATATATTGCTCGGCGGTATTGTAGAGGATGCCGTCCAGGCTGAACGGGCTCTTGTGCCACTGCGAGAACGGGCCGCTCCAGAAGAAGGTGAACCGCTCCCCGCTCATCCCCGCGCCTTGTCCATCAGCGCGCGCATGTGCCGCACGCTCGCGTCCAGGCCGGTGAAGATCGCCTCGCCGATCAGGAAATGGCCGATGTTGAGCTCGGCGATCTGGGGGATTGCGGCGACCGGCTGGACGTTGTCGAAGCTGAGGCCGTGGCCGGCATGGGGCTCGATGCCGTTCTTGACCGCGAGCGCCGTGGCGTCGGCGATCCGCCGCAGCTCGGCCTCGCGCTCTGCGCCCTCGACATGGGCGTAGCGGCCGGTGTGGAACTCGACGACCGGCGCGCCGAGGCGGATTGCGGCCTCGATCTGGGCCGGGTCGGGTTCGATGAACAGGCTGACGCGGATGTTCGCGGCGCCGAGCCTGTCGACGAAATAAGCGAGCTGGTTGTGCTGCCCGGCCGCGTCCAGCCCGCCCTCGGTGGTGCGCTCCTCGCGCTTCTCGGGGACGATGCAGGCGGCGTGCGGGCGGTGGGCGAGGGCGATGCCCAGCATCTCCTCGGTCGCCGCCATTTCCAGGTTTAGCGGGATTTCGAGCTTCGCCATCAGCGCGTCGATGTCGGCGTCGGTGATGTGCCGCCGGTCCTCGCGCAGGTGCGCGGTGATGCCGTCGGCACCGGCCTCGGCCGCGGCGAAGGCGGCGCGGACCGGATCGGGATGCGCGCCGCCGCGCGCGTTCCTTATCGTCGCGACATGGTCGATGTTGACGCCGAGGCGGAGAGCGGAGGTCACGCCGCCTTCCGGCTCCCCGGCTTCTCCGCCGGCAGCGCCGCGAGCTCGTCCGGAAGGTTCGCGGCCTCGTAGGCCGGCACGTCGAGCCGCAGCAGAGGGTAGAAGGGCACGCCCAAATCGGCGCCGCCGCTCGAGCGGTCGACCAAAGCGGCGGCGGCGATCACCTCGCCGCCGGCCTCGCCGACCGCGCGCATCGCCTCGCGCGAGGAAAGGCCGGTGGTGACGACGTCCTCGACCAGCAGCACCTTCTGTCCCGGCTCCAGCCGGAAGCCGCGGCGCAACTCGAACACGCCCTGCGGCCGCTCGACGAAGACCGCCTCGACCCCGAGCGCGCGGCCCATCTCGTGGCCGATGATCACCCCGCCCATCGCCGGCGAGACCACGACCTCAATGCGCGCGCGCAGCTCGGCCGGGATCGTCGCGGCGATCGCTTCGGCCAGCCGGGACGCGCGGGCCGGGTCCATCAGCACCCGCGCGCATTGCAGGTAGCGCGGGCTGTGCAGGCCGGAGGAGAGGATGAAATGGCCTTCGAGCAGGGCGCCGGCGGCGCGGAATTCGGCGAGGATGTCCTCTTCGGTCATGCGTTCAGGGCTCCCGGGCAGGGGCGAAAGGATAGGGAACAGGAGCCGTGGCTTCAAGCGTTCTGCACCCCGGCGAACATGCTTGAGGGACGCGAATCCGCTGCCTATAAGGCCCCCGCAAGCGCCCCCGGGCGCCCGAATCCAGCCGCCTCGCCGGGCGGACCACAGGGGCCTAGATGAAGACCTTCCTCAAGCTTTTCGCCATTGCCGCCGCCTTCGGGCTGGCGTCCGCAGCGGTGCCAGCCGCAGCTCAAGCCCCCGCGGCCAACAGCGTCAGCAGCGCCACCCCCGCGCAGGTCCTGCCGAGCCGCGATGCCAATGCGGCCGCGAGCACGAATGCGACGGCGCCGGCCACCACCCCGCCCTCGGCCGCCGCCAATGCGGCAGCGGCCAATGCCTCGGCGCCGCCGCCGGTGGCGCTCAATCCCTCGCCGGAGTTCGGCCAGCCCAATCCGGAGCGGATCGGCCTGCAGCCGCCGGTCAGCCCGATCGGCGAGCGCGGCCTCTGGTTCCACAATACGATCCTGGTGCCCCTGATCATCGCGATCTCGGTCTTCGTCCTCCTGCTCCTGCTCTGGGTGATCGTCCGCTACCGCCGCGGCGCCAATCCGGTGCCGACCCGCAACACCCACAATACCGTGCTAGAGATCATCTGGACGGTGGTGCCGGTGCTGATCCTGGTCGCGATCGCATTGCCGTCGATCGACCTGCTCCAGGCCCAATATAATCCGCCGCGCGCCGACGTCACCGTGAAGGTGACCGGCAACCAATGGTATTGGAGCTACGAATATCCCGACATGGGGATCCAGTTCGATTCCAACATCCTGACCGACGAGCAGGCGGCGGCGCGCCACGAGCCGCGCCAGCTCGCCGTCGACAATAGGATGGTGGTGCCGGTCGGCGCGGTGGTGAAGGTGATCACCACCTCCAACGACGTCATCCATTCGTTTGGCGTCCCCGCCTTCTGGATCAAGATGGACGCCGTCCCCGGCCGCCTCAACGAGACCTGGTTCCAGGCCGATCGCCCCGGCGTCTATTACGGCGTCTGCTACGAGCTGTGCGGCGCCCGCCACGGCTACATGCCGATCTCGGTCGAGGTGGTCAGCCGCGAGGACTTCGCCCGCTGGGTGGCCTCGCGCCACGGCCATATGCCGGGCGCGGCTCCGGCGGCGGCGCCGGCCCAGGCGGCGCAGCCGGCCGCCGTCGGCGCGACCGAAGGCACCGCTTCCACCCCGGCCCCAACCAACGTCGCCGCAGGCACGGCGACGCCGGCCACCACCAATCAAGGCGCGACCAGATAAGGCGGCAGATACAGACATGACCGATACCACCGCAGACGCCGTCCATTTCGAGGCCGCCCACGGCCATCACGACGCGCACCACGATGCCGATCACAAGCCGGGCTTCTTCGTCCGCTGGTTCATGTCGACGAACCACAAGGACATCGGCACGCTCTATCTGATCTTCGCGGTCACCGCCGGCATCATCGGCGGCGCCATCTCCGGGCTGATGCGGATCGAGCTGGCCTCGCCGGGCGTCCAGTATCTCGGCACCTGGGCCAACGCCTTCCACCACATGCTCGGCATGCCGGACGCCACGCTCGACGAGGCGCGGCACATGTGGAACGTGCTGGTCAGCGCGCACGGCCTGATCATGGTCTTCTTCATGGTCATGCCGGCGATGATCGGCGGCTTCGGCAACTGGTTCGTCCCGATCATGATCGGCGCCCCCGACATGGCCTTCCCGCGGATGAACAACATCTCCTTCTGGCTGCTGCCGCCGGCCTTCATCATGCTGCTCGGCAGCTCGTTCGTCTCGGGCGGCTCGGGGCTCGGCGCCGGCGTCGGCTGGACGGTCTATGCACCGCTCTCCACCTCGGGCTCGGTCGGCCCGGCGGTCGACATGGCGATCTTCGCTTTGCACCTCGCCGGCATCTCCTCGATCCTCGGCGCGATCAACTTCATCACCACCATCTTCAACATGCGCGCGCCGGGCATGACGCTGCACAAGATGCCGCTCTTCGTCTGGTCGATCCTGGTCACCGCCTTCCTGCTGCTGCTGGCGCTGCCGGTGCTCGCCGGCGCGATCACCATGCTGCTGACCGACCGCAATTTCGGCACCCATTTCTTCGACGCGGCCGGCGGCGGCGACCCGATCCTCTACCAGCACCTCTTCTGGTTCTTCGGCCATCCCGAGGTCTACATCATGATCCTGCCGGGCTTCGGCATGGTCAGCCAGGTGATCGCCACGTTCAGCCGCAAGCCGGTCTTCGGCTATCTCGGCATGGCCTATGCGATGGTCGCGATCGGCGTGATCGGCTTCGTCGTCTGGGCGCACCACATGTTCACCGTCGGCATGGACGTGAACACGAAGATGTACTTCACCGCGGCGACGATGGTGATCGCGGTGCCGACCGGCATCAAAATCTTCTCCTGGATCGCGACCATGTGGGGCGGCAGCCTCAGCTTCGAGGCGCCGATGGTCTGGGCGCTGGGCTTCATCTTCATGTTCACCGTCGGCGGCGTGACCGGCGTCGTGCTCGCCAATGCCAGCGTCGACGTGCAGTACCAGGACACTTATTACGTCGTCGCCCACTTCCACTACGTGCTGTCGCTCGGCGCGGTCTTCTCGCTGTTCGCCGGCTGGTATTACTGGTTCGGGAAGATGTGGGGGAAGCAGTATAACGAGCTGCTTGCCCAGGCCCATTTCTGGCTGTTCTTCATCGGCGTGAACGTCCTGTTCTTCCCGATGCACTTCCTCGGCGCCGAGGGGATGCAGCGGCGCGTGCCGGATTATGCCGACGCCTTCGGCCACTGGAACCATGTCGCCAGCGCCTACGGCTATACCCTGATGGCGGCCGGCATGTTCTTCTTCTTCCTCAACATCATCTGGTCGCTCGCGGCCGGCAGGAAGGCGGAGGCCAATCCGTGGGGCGAGGGCGCGACGACGCTCGAATGGACCCTGTCGAGCCCGCCGCCGTTCCACCAGTTCGAGACGCTGCCGAGGATCGACTGAGACCGGAAAGGACGTGATCCCGGCCGAGACCCCATCAAAGTATAATTGACGGGGCGCGCCGAGGCCGGGATCCTGGCGGGAGGGGACGGAAACCCGCTGACTGGCCCCGGCGCGCGCCGGGGTGACGGATGGACGTGATGACGACGACGACGACCCTGGAGCGCACGGCACCGATCGCCGATTGGCGCGATTTCCTCGCCTTGACCAAGCCGCGGGTGATGACGCTCGTCGTTTTTACCGGCCTGTGCGGGCTGCTGGTCGCGCCGGTCTCGTTGCCGCCGGCGCTCGCCTTCACCGCGATCCTCTGCATCGCGCTCGGCGCCGGCGCGGCGGCGGCACTCAACATGTGGTACGAGGCCGATCTCGACGCGCTGATGAAGCGGACGCGGTCGCGGCCGCTGCCGGCGGGCCGGATGGACCGGCAGAGCGCGCTCCATTTCGGCGTCGGCCTGGGCTGCTTCTCGGTGCTGCTGATGGGGCTTGCGACCAACTGGTTCGCCGCAGCGATCCTCGCCGTCTCGATCCTCTTCTACGTGCTCGTCTACACGATCTGGCTGAAGCGGCGGACGCCGCAGAACATCGTGATCGGCGGCGCGGCCGGCGCCTTCCCGCCTTTGATCGGCTGGGCCGCGGCGACCGGCGACGTCGCCACGCTGCCTTTGCTGCTCTTCGCCTTGATCTTCCTGTGGACCCCGCCGCATTTCTGGGCGCTCTCCCTGTTCGTCCGCTCGGACTATGCCGCGGCCGGGGTGCCGATGCTGCCGGTGGTCGCTGGCGCCCGGGCGACGCGGATCCAGATCCTGCTCTACACCCTGCCGATGGCCGCGGCCGCGATCGCGCCCTGGCCCCTCGGCCTCGCCGGAGCGCTCTACGGCGTCGCCGCCTCGGCGCTCAGCCTTCTCTTCGTCCTGCTCGCCTTGCCGGTGCTCGCCAACAAGGCGGCCGAGCCGGCCGGCATGAAACCCGAGAAAAGGCTGTTCGCTTATTCGGTCCTCTATCTGTTCGCGATCTTTGGCGCGCTCGTCGTCGACCGGCTGCTCGGATGACCGACGAGGAGATCAGGCGCCGGCAGCGCAGCCGCGCGATCGCGATGGCGGTGCTGCTCGTCCTGTTCGTGCTGCTGGTCTACGCAATCACCATCGCCAAGATGGGCCTCTATTCGTCATGAGCCGCAAGGCGCGGACGGCTTTGCTGATGGTGCTGCTCGTCTGCGGGATGACGGGCCTCGCCTTCGCCGCGGTGCCGCTCTACCGGGTGTTCTGTGAGGCGACCGGCTTCGCCGGCACGCCGCAGCGCGCCGAGGGCGGGCGGGCGCCGGGCACGACCGGCCACATGATCTCGATCCGCTTCGACGCCAACACCTCGCCGTCTTTGCCCTGGCGCTTCCGCCCGGTCGACACCCACCGCGAGGTCGCGATCGGCGCGCCCAACATCGCTTTGTTCGAGGCACAGAACCTCGCTGCCCGCGCGGTCACCGGCCAGGCGACCTTCAACGTGACGCCGAGCCAGGCCGGCCGCTATTTCACCAAGATCCAATGCTTCTGCTTCACCGAGCAAAGGCTCGCGCCGGGCCAGGACGTGCAGATGCCCGTGGTCTTCTACGTCGACCCGGCGATCCTCACCGATCCCGACACGCGCGACATCAGCGAGATCACCCTTTCCTACACCTTTTACCCAGTGGACCAGCCCGCGACGGCGAGATAGAGCCGGCGCAGCACAAGAAGGACGCAAGCGGACATGGCCGGAGCGAAGACCCACCAATATCATATCGTCAATCCGAGCATCTGGCCGCTGATCGGCGCCATTTCCGGGCTGGTCTTCTTCGCCGGCATGGTCCGCTGGATGCATTCGATGCCCTATGGGGGCTACATCATCGGCGCCGGCCTGCTCGGCGTCCTCGCGACGATGTTCAGCTGGTGGGTCGACGTGGTGCGCGAGGCGCATGGCGGCGATCATACGCCGATCGTCCAGCTCCACCTGCGCTACGGCATGATCCTGTTCATCGCCTCGGAGGTGATGTTC